>NZ_JAAGPG010000347.1:0-8975 GCF_017104665.1 Burkholderia sp. Se-20378
CTATCTCGCTCGACGCTCAGACGTTCGATGCGCTGGCGGCGCTCGAACGCAGCGCGGGCGGTCGCCTCGGCGTGTGCGCGATCGACGTCGCGAGCGGCCGGCGCGTGGAGCATCGCCAGAACGAGCGCTTCCCGTTCTGCAGCACGTTCAAGGCGATGCTGAGCGCGGCGGTGCTGGCGCAGAGCGTCGATCGCCCGGCGTTGCTGCAACAGCGCGTGACGTATACCAAGGCCGACCTCGTCAACTATTCGCCGGTGTCGGAGAAGCATGTCGGCGACGGCATGACGGTTGCCGCGCTGTGCGAGGCCGCGATCCAGTACAGCGACAACTCGGCTGCGAACCTGCTGATCAAGCTGCTCGGCGGCCCGTCGGCGGTGACGGCCTACGCGCGCTCGATCGGCGACGACACGTTCCGGCTCGATCGATGGGAGACCGAACTGAATACCGCGCTGCCGGGCGACCCGCGCGACACGACGACGCCGGCCGCGATGGCCGCGAGCATGCGCGTGCTGATGGTCGGCGAGGCGCTGCCGGCCGCACAGCGTGCGCAGCTCGTCGCGTGGATGCGCGGCAACAAGGTTGGCGACAAGCGGATTCGTGCCGGCGTGCCGGCAGGGTGGACGGTGGCCGACAAGACGGGCACCGGCGATTACGGGACGACCAACGACGCGGGTGTCGTGTGGTCGCCGTCGGGTGGGCCGATCGTGCTGGTCGTGTACTACACGCAGGCGAGCGCCGATGCGCGCGCGAAGGAAGACGTGATAGCGTCGGTCGCACGCATCGTGGTCAAGGCATTCGGTTGAGGCGGTACGGCGCGGCGTGCGTGATGCGGTCCGCACGCATGCCGTGCCGCAGCCGTGACCTGCGCGATCAAACGTTGTGCGATCAACAACTTAGGTCACGCATGCTCAGGATATCCACATGCTTGCCAACAAAAATTGTGGACAAGCTCGCGCGCGGCCGCATCCGGCGTGGCGCGGGCCGCCGTGCCGCGTTTGAGGCGGCACGGACAAAGTCTTTCGGATCAAGCGCTTGGCCTGGGTATGCGCAGGCTATCCACATGCTTGCCAACAAAATCTGTGGACAAGCCGGTCCGCACGCGCGGAAGGCGCCACGCCCCATGCTGAATGGGCGTCTGAGCGGCACTTTCCCGGTCGCGTGCCGCATTTGAAGCGGCGCGGACAAAGTCTTTCGGATCAAGTGCTTGGTCGCGGTATGCGCAGGCTATCCACATGCTTGCCAACAAAATCTGTGGACAAGCCGCGCGGCCGCGGTGGCGACGGTCAGGGCTGCCGATCGTCGACGGTGGGCCAGCGCGCGAACGCGAACACCCACAACATGATGAAGTTCAGGATCGGGACGAACATCGTCAGGATCCACCAGCCCGAATGCCCGGTGCGCCGGACGATGCGGACGTACGGATAGATGACGACGGCGACCAGCACGATTGAGACGACCAACTGCCACGCAGTGAAGTGTTCCATGGTCTTCCTCGGAGTGAGGTGTCGTGGTGCGGCGCCGGCGGAACGGCCGGGCCGTTGAGCCGTCGCGTGAAGCCGGCGATGCGCGCCTGCGTGCGGCTCGCGTGATCTTGACGCGTGGCAGGCGCGAGCGTCAAGGCGGCGGTGATGCGCTGCTGTTGCGCCGCTATTGCGCGGGATCGTCCGCCGGCGCGCATGCTCGGGCCGCACGGTGCCGCAACCGTGACGCCGCGCATGAACCGTAGCCCGATCAACGGGTTAGCGCAGGCTTGCGCAGGATATCCACAAGCTTGCCAACAAAATCTGTGGGTAAGTGGCGCAACGCATGGCGGGCGCGTATGTATCGGCTGCGGCGTGCATTGACGTGGCGTCGTGACGCGAAGTGCGGCGAAGCGGCGGCTGCGATGGCCATCACCGGGGCCTCGTCTGCATCACGCGTGCCAAAGTCCATCGGATCAAGGGCTTAGCGTTGCGGTGCGCAGGATATCCACAAGCTTGCCAACATTTTCTGTGGAGAAGTCGGGGTGCGCGAGCGACACGCAACCCACCCGCGAATGCCACGCGTTGCCCCGATTCATGCACGCACTCACGCCGTGCAGATACCGGCCACGCCGACTTTCTGGAACAGGTGCGGGCTCGCGACGGCGGACGACGGATAGGCCGACAGCTTGGCGACGAAATCCGGATGCGTGAAGGCCGCGCGAAACGCTGCGGTCGACTCCCAGACCGCGTAGTTCAGGTAAGTCGGACTGTCGCCGAGCGCGCGATGCAACTGGGTCGAGATGAATCCCGGCTGCCGCTTCATGAATTCGGCGTCGTCCTTCCACACGGCAAGAAAGTCCGCTTCGTCGTCGGCGGCCAACGTGAACACGTTGACGAGGACGACCGGCTCCGCATCGATGGCGATCTGTTGCTGGATCGGAAAGGCCGGATCCATCGGCTTGAAATGAGGCATGGGAACTCCTGCGGGTGAAGGTGAGGGGGGGCGGGGCGATTGAACGCTCACTCCGGTGCATCGGCGCCATGCGCGCGGGACATCGCCGACAGAACGCGGATCGCCGCATCCAGGTCGGCCGAACTGAAGTCGCCGGCGATGTCGCGGACATGCTGTTGCCACTGCTCGACCACGGCCTGATAGGCCGCCTCGCCGCGAGGCGTCAGCGCGTACAGGGGCGAGCGCTTGTGCGCCGGGTTCGGCCGCGACTGCACCAGCCCTTCGTCGGTCAGCACGTTGATCTGCTTCAGCACGGCCTGCCGCGTGATGCCCATCGCGTCGGCGATCTGCGGAATGTTCGGGGCGTCCGGCGCCAGCGAGATGGCGCCCAGCACCTGCCAGCGCGCACTGGTCAGGCCGTGCGGCCCGGAGAAGGTGTTGCCCCATTCGATCAGCAGGCCGTTCAAGCGGAATACGGACAGCGCGACGGCGGTCAATTTCGCGGATTTCGTCATGTTCGATGCGCGGGATGAATTGACAACTACTTTACGTATTGGACAACTAGTTGTCAATTAGACGAATGCACGTCCTTGAACGGGAGCGGGTCGGTAAACTGGCGACGCGATCCGGCATCGGTAACATTTGCCGCACCCGATGGCGGGCCGACAATAAAGAACCTGGAGAGAAATCAGTGAGAACGATCCGGAAAACGATCGCCGTGCCGTTGATGGCGGTGGCATGCGGCATGAGTGCGCACGCCTGTCAGCCTGCGTACCATCACACCGAGTATTTCGGCCGTAGCACCTACCTGAGCGACGAACTTCGCGACAAGGTGCTCGACGACATCCGTGCCAATCACTACACCGTCATCGAACCGAAAATCGGCTTGCTGTACTACCCGATCGTCAGGAAGGGCGACGCGATCTACCTTGGCCACCAGCCAATCGCGACGGAGAAGGACTCGTTCTGGTATCTGGGGCACGGCTATTACCAGCTGAACGGCCAGCTCTATTACATGGGCGAACGCGTCGGTGCGTATCCGGGCGGCGGCACCGTCGTCGTTCATGTCGAGGATCGCACGCGCCCCAGGCCGGACGACTATCCGAAGGGGCGCCTGTATTGCCGCGTCGAGCAGCACGCCAGCATCCTCGAAACCTCGACCGGCCTGCGGATCGAGCGGATCGTCGACGACAACTGATCCGGGCGTGGCGCTGACCCGGGCGGGTGCATTTGCCGCGCACGACGGACAAACCCTTTCCGATCAATGGCTTGGTGCCGTTAATGGAAGGTTGTCCACAAGCTTGCCAACACAATCTGTGGAAAAGCCGCACGATGTGCGCGCGTCAGCCCGGCAGCGGAAAGCGCACCGTGACGGTCAGCCCGCGTCCGCCGCGCGTGGTGCCGAGCGCGACCGTCGCGCGATGCTGTTCGGCGATCCGCTTGACGATCGACAGCCCGAGCCCGCTGCCCGACGACGTGACGGCCTGCGCGCCTTCGCCGCGATAGAAGCGCTCCCACACGTCGGTGCGTTCGGCTTCCGGGATCCCCGGGCCGTCGTCGGCGACTTCGAGCACGGGCGTCGTGCCGTCGATGCGTGCGGACACATCGACACGCGCGCCGTCGCCCGCGTAGCGGATCGCGTTGTCGACGAGGTTGTTCAGCAGGACGCGCAATGTGTCCGCATTGCCCGAGGTCATCACGGGCGTCGACACGATCGCGCCGAGATCGATCCGGTGCGCGTCGGCGACGCGTGTGCGATCCGACACCACCGACCGGCACAGCGCGGCGAGATCGACGGGGGCCGACGCGGAGGCGGCCGCCTGCGCATCGGGTTCGAGGCGCGCGAGCGTCAGCAACTGCTCGGCGAGGTGGCCGAGGCGCGTCGTGCCGGCGTGGATCTGCGCGAGGATGTGCTCGCGCTCCTCGGCGGTCGACGCGCGCCGCAGCAATTGCGACTGGATCGACAGCCCCATGATCGGCGTGCGCAACTCGTGTGCGGCATCGGCGATGAAGTGGCGCTGCAGCGTGAACGAGCGGTCGAGGCGCGCGAGCAGGTCGTTGATCGCTTCGGCGAGCGGTCGGACTTCGTTCGGCATCGAGCCGACGTCGACCGGTTCCAGATTGTTCGCATTCCTGCGTTTGAGGCCGGATGCAATCGAGCGCAGCGGCCGCAGCCCCGCGCCGATGCCGAACCACAGGCCGATCGCGAGCAGCGGCAGCATCGAGAACACGGGCCACAGCAGGTGCACGGCGATGCCCGCGATCGCTTCCCATCGGGCATGGCGAGCCTGCGCGAGCCGGATCGTCGTGCCGCCGCGCTCGGTCACATAGGTGCGCCACGGCTGCCCGTCGACGTCGACGCTCGCGATGCCTTTCTGCTCGGGCGGCGGCAGATTCGAATCGCGGTCGGTCGAATACACGAGCGTGCCGTTGCGCCACACCTGCAGCAGCACCGCGTCGGGGTCGCTCGCCTCGAAGCCGTGCTTGCCGTTGGCGTGGTTGCTGAACGACAGCTCGCCGTTCGGGCCGACGACGATCTGCTTCGACATGCTGCGCATCTGGTCGTCGAGCAGGTCGTCGAGCTCGCGCAGCGCGCCCCAGTAGGTGCCCGCACTCGCGACGAGGCCGATCACGCACGCGGCCGGCATCAGCCACGTCAGCAGGCGTCGCCGCAGCGACGCGTTGCGCCAGCGCGCGATCGCCTGTTGCATGCGTGTCATGCGCCGTCACCGATCCGGTAGCCGACGCCGCGCACCGTGCGGATCATGTCGTGGCCGAGTTTCTTGCGCAGGTTGTGGATGTGCACCTGCACGGCGTTGCTCTCGATTTCCTCGCCCCAGCTGTACAGCCGCTCCTCGAACTGCTCGCGCGAAATCACCGCGCCCGGGTCGCGCATCAGCTCGTGCAGCAGCACGAATTCCTTCGGCGACAGCGGCACTTCGTCGTCGTTGAGCCAGACGAGGTGCTTGACGGGGTCGAGCCGCAGCGGGCCGATCACGAGCGTCGTCTGCGCGCGGCCCGCATGGCGGCGGTTCACGGCGCGGATGCGGGCGAGCAGTTCGTCGAGCTCGAACGGCTTGACGAGATAGTCGTCCGCGCCGCCGTCGAGGCCTGCGATGCGGTCGGGCACGCCGTCGCGCGCGGTGATGATGATCGCGGGGAGGTTTTCGTCGCGGCGGCGCAGCGCGGCGAGCACCGACAGGCCGTCGCGGTTCGGCAGCCCGAGATCGAGCAGCAGCAGGCCGTAGCCGGTCGCGCGCAGCGCGAGGGACGCGGCGTCGCCGTCCTTCACCCAGTCGACCGCGAAGCCTTCCTGTTTGAGGCCCTGTTCGAGCCCGCTGCCGATCAGCGGATCGTCCTCGACGAGCAATACGCGCATGAATTGGTGTCTCTTCAACGGGGCGCCGTGGCGCCCGGGGTTCCCATGATAAGCGCCCGCGTCTTAGGCAGACCTTAAATGCGGGCGGTGCGCGGCGGGCTTTCGTACGCGTCCGATGCGGCACCGTGTCGCTTCGGCGCGACCTTCAGGTTTGCTTAATCTTACGGTCCGTAATCTGGAGCCGTCGCGTTCAACGGGGCGCGGCGTCACATCGAAGAAGAGGACCGCGATCATGAAACACCTGGCCAGAATCCTGACGGTTGCACTCGCCACGCTGCCCGCCGCCGTCTACGCGCAATACACCGGGCCGTCCACGCTGACCACGACCACCGTGAAGGAGCTGCTCGCGAACGGCAAGGACGACCAGCACGTGCAGTTGCAGGGCCGCATCGTCAAGCATGTCGGCGGCGAGGATTACGAATTCGCCGATGCGACCGGCACGATCCGCGTCGAGATCGACCACAAGCTGTGGACGGCCGGCCAGCCCGTCAGCGACAAGAGCGAAGTGAAGGTGACCGGCGAATTCGAGCGCAAGTGGTCGGGCAGCGTGAAGGTCGACGCCGATCACGTGGAAGTGCTGCGCTGACCGGTGCGCGCGGGGCCGGTGATACCATGGACGACCGGTTCCCGTTCCCACCAAGATGGCCGCCAATTTCGACGAACTCGCGTCCCGGATCCGGGCGCAATTTTCCGAGCTGAGCCCGCAATTCCAGGCGGGCGCCGCCTTCCTGCTCGATCATCCCGACGAAGTCGCCACCTCGTCGATGCGCAAGGTCGCCCAGCGCGCGCAGGTGCAGCCCGCGTCGCTCGTGCGGCTCGCGCAGCAATTCGGCTTCCCCGGCTGGAACGAGCTGCGCGACCTGTGCGTCGCACGTGTACGCACGCGCCCCGAGCCGCTCACGCAGCGGGCGCGCTCGCTCGTGCGGCCCGACGCGAAGGCGTCGCTCGCGCACGACCTGCTTGCCGCGCAACAACACAACCTGTCGGCCACCGCCGCGCAGAACGAGCTCGCGCTCGCCGATGCCGCGAAACTGATCCGCAAGGCGTCGCATGTGCATGTCGCGGGGTTTCGCTCGTGCTATCCGGTCGCATTCGGCTTCGTGTACGGCTACCGGCTGTTCCGTCCGACCGTGTCGCTGCTCAACGGCGTCGCCGGTTCGCTCGAAATGGAGCTGCGGACGATCGCGAAGCAGAGCGTGACCGTCGTCGTCAGCTTCGCGCCGTATTCGCAGGAAGCGACGCGCGTCGCGCAGGCCGCGAAGGCGCAGGGCAGCCGGATCGTCGCGATCACCGACAGCGCTGTGTCGCCGATCGCACTGCACGCGGATGCGCAACTGATCTTCACGCACGACAGCCCGTCGTTCTTCCCGTCGCTGGTGGCCGCGCACGCGATGGCCGAAGCGCTGGTCGCGCAGTTGCTGGCGCTCGAAGGCAGCGATGCGATCGCCGCGCTCGAGCGCACGGAAGCCGAACTGCACGCGAAGGGCGCTTACGTCGTTTGACGCGCGTCGTACGGCTTCAACGCTTCCTTATGGTCGATTCAAGCGGATTCAACCGATGACGTTCACATACGAGGTGACGGATGCGGGCGACGCGAACGTTCGCAAGCAGATCGTCGCGCCGCTCATCCGGTTCAACGAAAGCCAGGCGGGCCCGAACGACGCCCGTCCGCTGGCCGTGGTCGTGACCGATGGCGAGGGCGTGGTGGTCGGTGGCTTGTGGGGCAGCACGGCGTACGGCTGGCTGCATGTCGACCTGCTCGTGGTGCCCGAGGCCGCGCGCGGCCAGGGCGCGGGCACGCGCATCATGGATCTGGCCGAGGCGGAAGCCGTCGCGCGCGGCTGCCACGGCGCTTGGCTCGACACGTTCGACTTTCAGGCGCGGCCGTTCTACGAGAAGCGCGGCTATGTCCGCTTCGGCGAGCTGCCGGATTATCCGGTCGGACACGCGCGCATTTTCCTGACGAAGAAGCTCGCGGGCTGAGCGCCGCCGCCGCGGAGAGCGGCGCGGTTGACGAGGTCGCCGGCCGTCGCCTAGGATACCGGTCAGCGATGCAGGTCGCTTCCGGGTCCGCGGAAAGGGTTGAACCCACCTGTCGCAGCAAATTCAGCTTTCCTCCTGTCCTTTGTGCTGGCGGTATTGCGGACCTTCGGCCATTTACTGCACGAGGATTCGCATGAAAAAGCTGCCTCCCAAGGCCAATCCCGATCATCTGAAAAAGCAGGCCAAGGCGTTGTTGCGCCTGTACCGGCAGGGCGACGCCGATGCCGTCGCGCGCTTCGTCCGGTTTCTCCCTGCAGCAGCGAACCGCACCCACGACGAAGCGCTCGCGCTCGGGCTTCGGCTGCACGACGCGCAATCCTGCATTGCGCGCGAGTACGGTTTTGCGTCGTGGGCCGATCTCGGCGCATTCGTCGAAACGCATGCGCTGGCGGGGCAACAGCGATCGGAGCTGATCCGGCGCTGGCTCCACCTGGCGTACGGCGGCGACGTGACCGGCGGCTTCGACGCGCCCCGGCCGCGCGTCGCCGCGCAATTGCTGCTCGACCATCCCGATCTCGTGGCGGGCGATCCGACCGTTGCCTGCGCGGCCGGCGACCTCGACGCGGTGAAGGCGGCACTGGCCGCCGATCCCGGCTGGATCGCGCGCGGCGGCAGCGTGCTGAAGCTGCCGCCGCTGGTTGCCGTCACGCATTCGCGGCTCGGGCAGCTTCCCCAGTTTGCCGTCAGGCTGCGCGCGTGCGCGCGTCTTCTGCTCGATGCCGGCGCCGATCCGAACCAGCGGATCGGCAACCGCTTTCCGCCGGCTTCGCTTGCCGCACCCGACGAAGCGGAGCCGCTGTCGGCGCTGTACGGCGCGGCGGGCGTCAATCGCGATCCGGTGCTCACCGCCATGCTGCTGGAAGCCGGCGCCGATCCGAACGACGGCGAATCGCTGTATCACTCGGTCGAAAATCCGGCCTGTACGCGCGTGCTGCTCGAACACGGCGCGCGGGTAGGCGGCACGAATGCGTTGCGGCGCGCGTTCGACATGCGCGACGCAGATGCACTCGAACTGCTGCTCGCGCATGGCGGCGACCCGAACGAGCCGCCTGGCGCGGGGCTGGCGGAGACCTGGGGCGCGCCGTTGTTGCGGGCGATCGGCGTGCGCTGCTCGGCACGCCATGTCGCCGCGCTGCTG
>NZ_JAAGPG010000033.1:0-37430 GCF_017104665.1 Burkholderia sp. Se-20378
TCGCGCGGCCCGTATCGGTGATCGCCTGGACGGCCGGCGCGTTCAGCGACAGGATCGCGTAGCCGATCCCGCACGCATCCATGCGCTCGATGCGCTCCTCCTGCACGTCGAGCAGCTGACGGCGTCGCGCCGGCCAGATGTCGGCGGTAAAGTAGTGTTCGGAATCGCCGATCGTGTCCGGCGTGGCAAAGTGCTCCTCGAGTGCGATCTTGTCCCGCATGCTGTCTCCTGAGATGTCCGGGCCGCCGCGCCACCGTGGCGCGGCGTATCGGAACCAGCATAGGAGGGCCGCGGCGCCCTGTTAAATTACGGCGTTGAATACCGTCATTCACGGCATCTATGCCCTCTTACCGACCAACGCGATGGAACACGACTCCGATCTGCGCAACATCGACCTGAACCTGCTGCTCGTGTTCGACGTGCTGTACCGCACACGCAGCACGACGCGCGCAGCCGACGCGCTGCACCTCACGCAGCCGTCGGTCAGCAATGCGCTGAAGCGGTTGCGCACGCTGTTCGACGACGCGCTGTTCGTGAAGACGGCCGACGGCATGCAACCCACGCCGCGCGCGGACGCGATCGCGGCGCGCGTCGACGAAGGGCTCGCGTCGCTGCGCACCGCGCTGCAGGCCGGCCGCGCATTCGACCCGGCCACGTCGACCCGCACTTTCCGCCTGTACACGAGCGATCTCGGGCAGGCGATCTTCATGCCGCCGCTCGTCGCGCATCTGCGCCGGGTCGCGCCCGGCATCCGGATCGTCACGGCCGATCCGCCGCTCGACGCCGCGCAGCAGATGATGAAGCTCGGGCAAATCGACCTCGCGCTCGGCATGTTCACCGGGCTGCACGCCGATTTCCATCAGCAGCGGCTGTTCCACGAAACCTACGTGGCGCTCGTGCGCAACGACCATCCGACGATCGGCGCGACACTCACCGCCGAGCAGTTCTTCGCGGCCGACCATGTGAGCTATACGCCCACGGCCGGCAGCCACGCGCACTTTGAAGCGGCGCTCTACGCGCTGTCGCCGCATGCCGGCAACACGCGTCATGTCGTGCTGCAGCTCGCGCATTCGTTCGGGCTGGAACGCATCGTGTCGTCGAGCGACCTCGTCGCCTGCATTCCGAGCCGCCTCGCCCGCGTGCTGTCGCGACTGCAGGACGTGCGCGCCGTGCCGCTGCCGTTCGACACGGCGCCTGCCGACATCGCGCAGTTCTGGCATGAACGCTACCAGCGCGACGAGGGCCATCAGTGGCTGCGCACGCTCGTCTACGACCTGTTTCACGACCTTCGCCTCAGTGCATTGCCGTAGGCACGCCGGGCAAAAAAAAACGGGCAGCCCAGGGCTGCCCGCATCAACTCCACTTGGTTACAACGTTCGTCTCACGGAACACGGAGCGAACTCCGCAACGCACAATCTAGTGGCGTGCGGAAGCGCGGTCAATTTGACAAGAACGAAACTGCACTGTGAGCCTGTAAGACACCGCGCCGCTCACGCGCCTAGCAACATCCCCTTGCGCACCGGCACCGTGCCCGTCACGCGGCCGAGCGGTGCGCCAGCCGTGACGAACCGGATCGCGCGGCGCATGTAGAACACACCGTCGGTCCCGCTCGAGATCGTCGTGATCGCGTCCGTCAGCGGATCGACGATGTCGAACAGCGGATCGCCCGCGCGGATCGTCGCGCCGATCGCCGCGCGGTGCACGAGTATCCCGCTCACCGGCGCGTAGAACTGCTCGCTGCCCGCGAGCGGCGTGGCCGGCGCGGCGAGCGGCGGCAACGGCGTACGCTCGCCCAGCACCGCACCGCGCCACACGAGATAGTCGACGAGCGCATCGGCATCGCGTTTCGCATATTCGTACGTCACGTCGCGCTGGCCCCGGCACTCGACCGTCACGGCCACCGTGCCGGCCGCCATCGGCGTGCCTGCCGGCAAGTGCTGCCGCAATTGCGTCCACAGCAGGTGATGCGCATCGTCGAACGCGTGCCCGCCCGAATCCTCGGCGAGCAGCGACACCTCCGAGCCGAGATAACGCGCGAGCGGCTCGACCTCCGGCCATGCGGTATCGCTCGTATACACGTGCATTACCGCTTCGAGCGAGCAATGCAGGTCGATCACGACCTCAGCGTCGAGCGACAGCTTCAGCAGCGCGAGCTGCAGCGCATCGAACTCCGTGCGCGGCGCGATCTCGTCGAGCGCCGCGCCGACGCACTCGCGCACGATCGCGCGATTGCGTTCGCCGTCGTCACCGAGGCGGTCACGCGCACGCGCGGCGATTTCCGCGAGCGGCAGGAAGCCGCGATTGAAGTTGCGACCGCTCGCGAGGTCGAAACGGCCGATGAACTGCCCGAGCAGATGATGATTGAGGCCAACCGGGTTCGCGACCGGCACGAGCACGATTTCGGCCGCGAGCCGGCCTTCGGCATCGAGCTGCGCGAGTCGCTGCTTCAGCACGAACGCCGCGAGCATCGCGGGCGTCTCGTCCGCATGCAAAGCGGCCTGCAGGTAGATCTTGCGGCCGGTGTCGGCCGGCCCGAAATGAAAGCTCGTCAGCGTGCGCTGCGTGCCGATCGACGGCGACAGGAGCGGCGTGGTGCGAATCTGCATCGATGGTCTCGAACGGATGAAAACGGGGAAACGGGTGATACGGCGGCCTGGCTCGGCGCTCAGTCACCGTACGGGTTGAAGTCGAAATACTTCTTCGCGATCCGGTCGTACGTGCCGTCCTTCAGCATCGACGCGATCGCGCCGTCGATCGACGCCTTGAGCGCCGTATCCGACTGCCGCATGCCGACGCCGACACCGCGATCGCCCATGTCGAGCGGCGCGCCGACGAACGCGAAGCCCTTGCCCTTCGGCGTGCGCAGGAAGCCGTAGTCGGCTTCCACGGTGCCGAGCAGCGCCGCGTCGAGGCGGCCGTTGACGAGATCGGCGAACACGTCGTCCTGGCTCTTGTACGGCACCACGCCGACGCCGGCCGGCGCCCAGTGCGCGAGCGCCCACGATTCGAACTGCGTGCCCGACTGCACGCCGACGTGCTTGCCCGCGAGCGACGCGGTCGTGCTGTCGACGCCGCTCCCGGGCCGGGCGACGAGCCGCGACTTGAAGCGGAACAGTTTCGACGAGAACAGGATCTGCTTCTCGCGCTTCTCGGTGATCGCCATCGACGACAGGATCGCGTCGATCTTGCGCGCCTGCAGCGCCGGAATCATCCCGGAGAACTCGAGCTCGACCCACTGGCAGCGCAACTGCGCGCGGCGGCAGATCTCGTTGCCGAGATCGACGTCGAAGCCCTTCAGGCTGCCGTCGGGCGCCTTCGAATCCATCGGCGGATAGGTCGGATCGATGCCGAGGCGCACGGGGCGCGCATCGAGCGCGTGCGCGGCGCTGGCCGCGAACGCAAGGCAGAGGGAAACGAGCGGCAGGAAGGTACGTTTCATGGTCGACGAAGGGCGGGACGATGGGCAAACGGCACGAGCCGGACTGCCTGCGATCGTAGTGCGCACGCGCCGCCGCCGGAATCGCCCGCTGCCTTATCATGATCACTTTTCCCGATCACCGGCCTCGCGCTTGCCCATGGCGTTCACGCTCTCCCAGCTCCGCATCTTCCAGGCCGTCGTCGAGCACGGCAGCCTGCGCGCCGCCGCGCGCGCGCTCGATCTCGCGCAAAGCGGCGTCACGCAGCAGCTGCAGAGTCTCGAGGCGACGCTCGGCGCGACGCTGTTCACGCGCACCAATCGCGGGATCGTGCCGACGGCCGTCGGCCAGCGGCTGCTCGCGCGCTCCGGTTCGATCCTCGGCGAATGCGAGCAGGTCGAGCGGGAGATCCGACAACTGAGCGGCGCGTACGAAGGCACCGTCACGCTCGGCCTCGTGGCCGAGCCGCTGATCGATGCGTTCGCGCCGGTGCTGAGCGCGTTCCGCGCGCGCTTCGACAAGGTCGACGTGCACCTGCGCACCGGCACGTCGCGGATGATGATCGGCTGGTTGCGGGAAAGCGCGGTCGATTTCGCGATCGCACTCGTCTCGAAGCAGACCGACACGACCGACCTCGCGGTCACGCCGCTGCGTGCGTCGGCGCCGGTGGTCGTGTGCCGCAACGGGCATCCGGCGATGCACGCGCAATCGCTCGCCGAACTGGCCGACTACGCGTGGGTGTCGACGCGCTCGCCGAACCTGAGCGCCGATCCCGTCGTCAACCGGCTGCTCGCATACTTCGACGTGCATGGCCTGCCGCCGCCGAAGATTCTCGCCACCGTCGAAGGGATGTTCGAGACGCTGCAGCTCGTCACGCAGACCGATTGCCTGTCGCTCGAAACCGAAGCCGTGACGCGGCACGGGCCGTTTGCCGGCGCGCTCGCGAAAGTGCCCGTGCGCGAACCGGCCGAATCGCAGGACATCTGCCTGCTGCAGCGCGCGGCCGTGCCGCTGACGCCGGCCGCGCAGGAACTCGCGACGATGCTCGCGTCGTACCTGAGGGTGGTGCGCGGGCGGTAAGCGCATCTCGCCGCTTGCCACCCGCGTTGCTGCGCGCCGCCGCGCGTCAGTCGATCGAGTCCCCCGCCGTCTCGCGCAGCATCGCCACCGCGATCAGCGACAGCACCACGCACGCGGCCACGTAGCCGGCCGGCGCAAGCTTGCTGCCGGTCGTCTTCACGAGCCAGGTTGCGATCAGTTGCGCGGTGCCGCCGAAGATCGTCACCGCGAGCGCATACGCGATCGAGATGCCGGTCGCACGCACGTGACGCGGCAGCGACTCGCACATCAGCGCCATTTCCGACGCCGAGCCGAGCGAATAGAACAGCAGCATCAGCGCGGTCAGCGGCAGGATCACCGACAGCGTCGGGTGATGATTCATCAGCCAGAATGCCGGGAACAGCAGCACGACCAGCACGCCGCGGCCGACGAAGATCGGCAGGCGCCGGCTGCCGAGCTTGTCCGACAGCCAGCCGAACAGCGGGCACGTGACCAGCATCACGCAGCCCGATGCAACGCCGACGAACATCGACAGCTTCATCGGCAGGCCGAGCGTGTGGATCGCATAGGTCGGCATGTAGAAGGTCAGGATGTAGGTCGACACCGTGCCGCCCATCACCGTGAGCATCAGCAGCAGCACCGTGCGCGTGTGCTTCGAGAACAGCTCGTGCAGCACGCCGCGTTCGATGCCGTGATGGCTGTCGCCGGGCGCATCGTCAGCGAGCCGTCGACGCAGATACATGCCGACCGGCGCGATCAGCACACCAACGAGGAACGGCAGCCGCCAGCCCCAGCTTTCGAGCGCATCCTTGGTCATCGTGTTCGACAGCAGCGCCGCGAAGCCCGAGCCCATCAGCGCCGCGCCGCCCTGCGTCGCGAGCTGCCAGCTCGCGCGGAACGCGCGACGCGACGTGCCGCCCTGTTCGAGCAGCGTCGACGTCGCCGCGCCGAATTCGCCGCCCTGCGAGAAGCCCTGCATCAGCCGCGCGAACACGACCAGCAGCGGCGCGGCCACGCCGACCTGCGCATACGTCGGCGCGATCGCGATCAGGCCCGTGCCGAGCGCCATCAGCATGATCGTCAGGTTCAGCGCGGCCTTGCGCCCCTTGCGGTCCGCATAGACGCCGAGCACGACGCTGCCGAGCGGCCGCGTGAAGAAGCCGGCCGCGAACGTCGCGACCGACAGCAGCAGCGACGTGGTCGGGTCGCTCGACGGGAAGAACAGCTTGCCGATCAGCACCGCGAAGAAGCCGTACACGGTGAAATCGAAGAATTCCAGCCAGTTGCCGATCACGGCCGCGGCGATCGCCCCGCGCCGCGTGACAGCCGGCGCGTCTGGTGTGCTGGCTTCGGCAGCCCCCGTCGACGCGGGGTGCAGCGCGAGATGGTCTTTCTGCATCGTTATCGTCTCCTCTCAATGCGGCCGGAAGCGCCGGCCGCTCGCCCCGCTGCCGGCATCACCGCCCCAGGTAACGCTCCACGAGACGCGTCCAGTACGCCGCGCCGATCGGCAGGTTGCGATCGTTGAAGTCGTATTTCGGGTTGTGCACCATGCAGCCGTCCTCGCCTTCGCCGTTGCCGAGCCGCACGAACGAGCCCGGCCGCTGCTGCAGCATGAACGCGAAATCCTCGCTGCCCATCAGCAGGTCGGTCTGCTCGACCACGTGCGTGTCGCCGACGAGCTCGCGCGCCACCTGTGCGGCGAAATCCGTTTCGTCATCCGAATTGACGACGACCGGATAGCCTTCGATGTACTCGACGTTCGCGGTTGCGCCATAGCTCGCGGCCTGCGTTTCGGCCAGCTCGGTGATGCGGCGCTTGAGCAGCGCGCGCACGTCGGGGCTGAACGAGCGCACGCTGAGTTCGAGGCGCGCGCCGTTCGGGATCACGTTGTTCGCGGTGCCCGCGTGCATCGAGCCGACCGTGACGACCGCCGGCTGCGCGGGGTCGACGTTGCGCGCGACGATCGTCTGCAGCGCCATCACGATGCTCGCCGTGACGACCACCGGGTCGACCGTCAGGTGCGGCCGGGCCGCGTGGCCGCCGACGCCTTCGATCGTGATGATCGCCTTGTCGCCGGCCGACATGAACGGGCCGCGCCGCGTGAGGAACACGCCGGGCGCCGCGCCCGGATGGTTGTGCATGCCGAACACGGCGTCGCACGGAAAGCGTTCGAACAGGCCGTCGTCGATCATCTTCTTCGCGCCGCTGTCGACGCCATGCTCTTCCGCCGGCTGGAAATACAGGTGCACGGTGCCGGAGAAGTTGCGGGTCTTCGCGAGGTGCTGTGCAGCGCCGAGCAGCATCGTCGTGTGGCCGTCGTGGCCGCACGCGTGCATCTTGCCGTGCGTGCCGCTCGCATAGGGCAGCCCCGTCGCCTCGATGATCGGCAGCGCGTCCATGTCGGCGCGAATGCCGATGCTGCGCGTGCCGTCACCCACGCGCAGCGTGCCGACCACGCCCGTCTTGCCGACCCCGCGCGTCACCTGCCAGCCCCACTGTTCGAGCTTGTCGGCGACGAGCGCGGCCGTGTCGTGCTCTTCGTACGCGAGTTCGGGATGGTGGTGGATGTGGTGGCGGATCTCGCGCAACCCGCCGGCGGCGGGCATCAGATCCTCGACTTCGGTGAATCGGGTGTCGGTGGTCATCAAGGGGCTCCTGCTGTTTGTCTGCACACGCAACGCATGCGTGCGGGAAAGCGAGCCACTATAGCGAGCCGATATCGGTTCAATAAGATGCGGAATTTTTCACCGCGATAAGGTTTTTTAATCAGGGTTAGTACGGGCATGGCTCGCCGGACTGACCTCATCCAACGTGATCGACACGCGACCCGTTGATTTTTGAGACGAACGGTCTATTATTCGCACATGGACGTTCGAACTGATCCGCCTCGCCGTCGCGGCAGGCCACCGAAACAGCACGAGGACCTCGTCGCCACGCGGGACATGCTGCTGCGCACCGGGTTGGAAGTGCTCACCGAGAAGGGCTTTTCGGCCACCGGGCTCGACGAGATCCTCGGTCGCGCCGGCGTGCCCAAGGGCTCCTTCTATCACTACTTCGACAACAAGGAAGCGTTCGGCCTCGAACTGATCGACCGCTATGCCGACTTCTTCGCGCGCAAGCTGGACCGTCATTTCAGCGATCCGGCGCGCTCGCCGCTGCAGCGTGTGCGCGCGTTCGTCGACGATGCCCGGGACGGGATGGCCCGCTACGCCTACAGCCGCGGCTGCCTGATCGGCAACCTCGGACAGGAAATGGGCGCGCTCCCCGAAAGTTTCCGCGCCCGCCTGCGCACCACGTTCGAAGACTGGCAACGCCGCCTCGCCGACTGCCTGACCGCCGCGCAGCAAGCCGGCGAACTGGCCGGCTCGGCCGATCCCGCCGAGCTGGCCGCATTCTTCTGGATCGGCTGGGAGGGCGCCGTGCTGCGCGCGAAGCTGGAGCGCAGCGACACGCCGTTGACCCTGTTCGCGCAGTTTTTCTTCAATGGACTGCCGCGCCGCTGAATTTTTTTGCCATTAACTAGACGATCGGTCTAGAAATTAGAAAGGAGGACGGGATGTTCCAGGGCATCGTGATCGACAAGGACGAAACCGGCCAGCAAGTGCGGCTGCAGACGCTGGACGACGGGCAGTTGCCCGCGGGCAACGTCACCGTGCGCGTGGGCTATTCGACGCTGAACTACAAGGACGGGCTGGCGATCACCGGCAAGAGCCCGGTGGTGCGCAAGTTCCCGATGGTGCCCGGCATCGACCTGGTCGGCGAAGTCGAAGCGAGCACGCACGCGGACTATCGCCCCGGCGACCAGGTCGTGCTCAACGGCTGGGGCGTCGGCGAAACGCATTGGGGCGGCCTCGCGCAGAAAGCCCGCGTCGACGGCGACTGGCTGGTGCCGCTGCCGTCCGCCTTTTCGCCGCAACAGGCGATGGCCATCGGCACGGCGGGCTACACCGCGATGCTGTGCGTGATGGCACTGGAGCGACACGGCGTGCGCCCGGACGACGGCGAGATCGTGGTGACCGGCGCGGCAGGCGGTGTAGGCAGCGTCGCCACGGCCATCCTCGCCAAGCTGGGGTACCGCGTCGTCGCGGTGACCGGCCGCCCCGCCGATGCCGACTACCTGCGGCAGCTCGGCGCCGCGGAGATCCTGGAGCGATCGCAATTCAGCGAGCCCGGCAAGCCGCTGGGCAAGGAACGCTGGGCCGGCGCGGTCGACGTGGCGGGTAGCCACGTGCTCGCCAACGTGTGTGCGACCACGCGGTATCGCGGCGTCGTGACGGCCTGCGGCCTGGCCGCCGGCCTGGATTTCCCCGCGACCGTCATGCCGTTCATCCTGCGCGGCGTCACGCTCGTCGGAATCGACAGCGTCATGTGCCCGCGCGCCGACCGTCTGGAAGCGTGGCGCCGGCTCGCATCCGACCTCGACGTCGAGAAGCTGGGCGCGATCAGCCACCAGGTCGGGCTGGGCGACGTCATCCCGCTTGCAGGAGAATTGATCAACGGCAAGGTTCGCGGCCGCATCGTGGTCGACGTCAACGCGTGACGCCGCTAACAACCACCCGCGCTGCTTTATTCGGACGGCGGCTCGTGCCTCGAGTGCGCCCGTGCCACGTTATCCAGGAGACCTCATGACTGCCGCAAACACCGCCCCCATCAGCCGCTTTCCCGTGCCCGCGCTCGACGACTTGCCCGAGGACATTCGCGAGCGCATCACGACCGTCCAGGAAAAGTCGGGCTTCATCCCGAACGTGTTCCTGACGCTTGCGCATCGCCCCGACGAGTTTCGCGCGTTCATGGCCTATCACGACGCGCTGATGGACAAGCCGGGCAACCTGAGCAAGGCCGAACGGGAGATGATCGTCGTGGCCACCAGCAGCGTGAACCAGTGCCAGTACTGCGTGATCGCACACGGTGCGATCCTGCGCATTCGCGCGAAGGATCCGCTGATCGCCGACCAGGTTGCGACCAACTATCGCAAGGCCGACCTCACCGCCCGGCAGAAGGCGATGCTCGACTTCGCGATGAAGGTGTCGCAGGCCGCGCATCTGGTGGGAGAGGCCGACTTCGACGCACTCAAGTTGCATGGTTTCGTCGAAGAAGACGTGTGGGACATCATGGCGATCTCGGCGTTCTTCGGCATGTCCAACCGCATCGCGAACGTGACGAACATGCGGCCGAATGCGGAGTTCTATGCGATGGGGCGCTGAGCGCATACCGAGCAGTCGTGCGGTCACGCGGAAGGGACACGGCGACCGCGCCCGTATGCCCGCCCTGTCGTTGACGGACGCGAGCGCAGGTGCCTACCGCGCTCGCCGTAGCGGCCGATGTCGCCGTCGTTCAGTCCGTCCCGCGCAGAAACACGCGAATCTCCTCCGCGAGCCAGTCACGCAACGCGCACACCTTCGGATCGTCCTGGCTGCCGATCCGGTAAATCAGGTCGTGCCCGCGCTCGGCCTGTAGCGCGTATTGCGGGAACGGAGCGACGAGACGTCCGGCCGCGATATCGTCCGCGACGATCACGCTGCGCCCCAGTGCAATGCCTTCGCCGCGCATCGCCGCCTCGATCGCGAGACTCCCGTGGCTGTACGCCGGCCCGCGATCGCTGCGTGCGCCGCGAATGCCGGCCAGCGCGAACCACTGCTCCCAGTTGGCCAGCATCCGGTCCTCGTGCAGCAACGTGCAATCGACGATGCGCGCGACGGACGGAAGCCCGTCCATCTTCGTGCGATACGCAGGACTGCAGACGGGCGTCACTGTCTCTTCGAGAATCCGCTCGGCGAGCACGCGCGGATAACGCCCGCTGCCGTAGCGTATCGCCACGTCGGCCTCGCCTTCGTTCAGGTCGACGTGCGTGTCGGTCACGTCGAGATGGATGTCGAGTTCCGGATGAAGCGCCTTGAACCGATGCAGCCGCGGCGCGAGCCACTTGTTCGCGAACGACACGCTGGCGTTGATTTTCAGCCGCGCGACGCTGTCGTGCGCACGCAGCCGTTCGGCCGCCTTCGTCAGGTCGCTCAGCGTGCGGCTCACGTCGAGCAGGAAGGCCGCGCCGGCCTCGGTCAATACGATGCGTCGCGTCAGGCGCTGGAACAGCGCGACACCGAGATGGGTTTCGAGGTTCTTGATGTGCCGGCTGACAGCGCCATGCGTGACGTGCAATTCCTCGGCCGCCAACGTCATGCTCAACAGCCGGCCGGTCGCCTCGAAGGCGCGCAGCGTTTGCAGAGGGGGAAGCCGGTCGAACACGATGACGTTACGCGTGAGTTGTACTCACGCATTGTATGTCGATAAATGGTTTGTCAGCGCCCGCGGCGGCTCGCAATATCGAAGGCAGGCGCAGAGGTTGATGGCCGTGTTGGCCGATGTCCCGATTGCGTCCGTGCACTGCTTTTCGGTCAAGCGTCACGACCGGAATCGCGGCTGCGTTTCATGCCTGAAGTCGCGACACCGGCGCGCGCTTCGTTCGGGGCACGTGTGTGCCGGGTCGTACCGCTCATCATGGATCATCTTCTTTTCAAGCTCGTCGCCACCCCGCTGCTGCTGGCCGCTGCCACCCTCGCCGCGCGCCGCTGGGGCGAAGCGATCGGCGGGCTGCTGGTCGGGTTGCCGCTCACGTCGGGGCCGGTTTCGGTATTTCTCGCGCTCGAGCACGGCCCCGCCTTTGCCGCCCATGCGACGGCCGGTTCGCTCGTCGCCACCGCCGGACAGGCGGCCTTTTGCATCGCGTATTGCCGGCTGGCGAAACGTGGCTGGCCCACCGCACTGGCCGGCGCCGCCGCCGCGTTTTCCGTCGTCGCATTCCTGCTGAAGGCCAGCGCGTTGCCGGAAACCGGCCTGTTCCTGATCGCGATCCTCGCGGTCGCGCTCGTGCTGAGCATCGTGCCCGCCATCCCGGTCAGGGCCGCGCGGCTCGATCCGCCCCGCTGGGATCTGCCGCTGCGCATGGCGCTGATCGCAGGCCTCGTGGTCGGCGTGACGATGAGCGCGCCGTATGTCGGGCCGGAAACGAGCGGCGTACTGGCTTCGTTCCCGTTCATGGTGATCATCCTCGCGGTGTTCGCGCATCGCATGAGCGGCGCGGTGGCCGCGCAGCAACTGATGCGCGGGATGGCGACCGGGCTGCTCGGCTTCGCCGCGTTCTTCCATGTATTGAGCCTGACGCTCACGCGGCTGGACCTGGTTCCCGCCTATGGTCTCGCGATCGTCTGTACGCTCGCGATCCAGGCCGTGTCGCTGTACCGGATGCACGTGCCGGTCGCCATGCCGACCGAATGAACCGACCGAGGCGACTTGTCGCGCCCGCCTATCGACTGCGATATACGACGCCCACGCCCGGCTCCGGCGCTGCATCGGCCGCGTCGTCGAAACGCTCGCGCGCCTGCGCGATCGGCTGCTTGTTTTTCTCCGCCCACAGGACGAGCGCCATTTATGACGAAAGCGGTGTCGCCGGCACGCTGGAAGGCAAGCAGGTGTACCTGGTCACCGCCAGCGGCGGCGTCTTTTCCGAAGGCCCGTATGCGCCCTTCGACTACCAGTCCGGCTATCTGAAACATCTGCTCGGCTTCATCGGGATGACCGACATCCGCGAAGTGCGCGTGGAAGGTACCGTATTGGGTGCCGAGGCGGTGCAAGCGGCGCTTGCGAAGGCCGGGCGGGAATTGCAGGCGCTGGTGGAACAGGCCGGTTGAGACAACGGCGGCGCCCGTCGATCGGATCAGCGCCGCCGGACGATACCCGCGCGCAGGTGCACGCGCCGGTATCGGTCTGCCGCTCACGTTGCGCAGGCAGCGGTGTGAATGTCAGCACTCACTCCAGACCCTTCAGCGCCTCCAGCCCGTCCGGCAGCTTCGCATCCGGAAACTGCGTCGACAGCGTCGTGTCGCGCCACCGCGCGGCCTCTTCCGCGCGCTGCCTCTCCGCCTGCTCGCACACGAACAACGCATCGCCGCCGAGCAGCAAACGCATCGGCACATCCTCGCGACGCGACAGCTCGACGATCAGCGCCGCGATCCGCGCCGGATCGCCGACTTCATGGCCGCCATACGCGCCGAGCAGTTCGAGAATCTTCCCGACCGACGGCTGGTAGTCAGGCAGCAGGCCGTCGACGCCACGCTTGGCCTGCGCGGCCCAGTCGGTGCGCATCCCGCCCGGCTCGAGCGTGCAGACGCGCACACCGAACGGCGCGACTTCCTTCGCGAGCACGTCGCTGAACCCGCCGACCGCCCACTTCGCGGCCTGATAAGCGGACAGGCCCGCCGTCGACGTGCGCCCGCCGACCGACGACACCTGGAAGATGTGTCCCGCACGCTGTGCGCGCATCGTCGGCAGCACCGCACGCGTCAGGTTGATCACGCCGAACAGGTTCGTTTCGATCTGGTCGCGGAAATCGTCGGCGCCCATCTGCTCGAACGGCGCCGTATGGCCATAGCCCGCGTTGTTCACCAGCACGTCGATGCGGCCGAACGCGTCGCGCGCCGCGGCGACGGCCTGCGCCGCTGCCGCTTCATCGGTGACGTCGAGCGCGACCGGCAGCAACCGGTCGCCATGATGCTCGGCCAGATCGGCCAGCCGCGCGGGATCGCGCGCACCGGCCACCAACCGGTCGCCCGCCGCCAGCACGGCTTCCGAAATCGCTCGCCCCAGACCGCGCGCGGCCCCTGTTACCAGCCAGACTTTCGACATTTTTCCACTCCTTGAACGTAGTGAAACCACAAAATGACTGATTACTCACTCATTAATAACGATGATGTATCGGTCGTTCGCGACCGCCATCACCCTGCCTGAAACCCGCTGTCCGTCATCGTCGCGGCGCGTGAGCGTGAAACTGCACACGCCGCCTCGACGGCAACCCTTGCCTTACACCGCGTGCAACACGGCCCACAACGCGCGAAATCCGGCTTCGCGGTACGCATCGGCCCGCGCCGGATCGCGTGCGATCGACTCCATCGCCGTTTCCGCGATCGACGTAAACAGCGCCGCGCAGAACGCGTGTGCTTCGTCGGGTTTCAGCGCGCCCGACGCCGCGACCTGTTCGCGCAGCAGTGCATTGATTCCGCTGAAGCCTTCGGCGCCGGCCGCGCGATGCGCGTCGTCGATGCGACCGCTCACGCTGAGCTGCTGCAGCGCGCGCCGCCCGTCCGGATCCCCGACGCCCCACGACACATAGCCGTTCCACGCATGCCGCACGGCCTGCTCGACCGGCGCGTGTTCCGGAAACCCGGCCATCATCGCTTCGCGCATGCCGGCCTTCAGGCTCAGGTACAACGCATTCAGCAGCGCGTCCTTGGTCTCGAAGTACGTGAACACCGTGCCTTCGGCCACACCGGCGAGCCGCGCGATACGCGCGGTCGTCGCCGTCGCGCCGTCCTCGGCGAGCGCGCGTGCGGCCGCGGCGAGGATGGCTTCGTGTTTGTCGGGACTGCGCGGACGGGCCACGTTCGATTCCTTTAATGAGTGAGCACTCAATCATAATGGGGCGATCATACGGAATGCAAGCGCTGTTACATCCGGGGGAACCCATACGCAATCCATCAAAACCGTGCACTATTAGCGTTTTCACGTACTGGTGCGTTCACGTATCGGCGCCCGGTGCCTCGACGTTCGTTTCACGTTCCCCGTTTCAAACCGCGAACCTCCCATGACGAATCAGCCTACCCAGACCGGAGCCGACCGCCCCGTCGACATGATCATCTTCGGCGGCGGCGGCGACCTGGCCGCCCGCAAGCTCTTGCCCGCGCTGTACATGGCGCACCTGCACTGCAATCTTCCGCCCGAGACGCGCATCATCGCGGTCGGCCGCCGCGACTGGGGCATCGACGGCTATCGCAAGTTCATGGACGAGCAGTCGCGCCCGTTCATCGACGAAAAGGCGTTCGATCCCGCGGCGTGGAGCCGTTTCCTCGACCTGTTCAAGTACGT
Organism: Burkholderia sp. Se-20378; assembly: GCF_017104665.1. Lineage (NCBI taxonomy): Bacteria > Pseudomonadati > Pseudomonadota > Betaproteobacteria > Burkholderiales > Burkholderiaceae > Burkholderia > Burkholderia sp. Se-20378. The sequence continues at coordinate 14,394 of NZ_JAAGPG010000033.1, forward strand.
GCTGATCGACGTGAACGCGCCGGACGACTATCTGCGGCTCGCGGAAGCGGCGCGCGGCGATGCGATCCGCGTGTTCTACCTGTCGACGTCGCCGGAGCTGTTCACCACCATCTGCGACAACCTGTCGGCCGCGCACCTCGTCGACAAGCACTCGCGCGTCGTCCTCGAAAAACCGCTCGGCCACGATCTCGCGTCCGCGAAGGCGATCAACGATGCGGTCGGCAAGCACTTCGAAGAATCGCAGATCTATCGGATCGACCACTATCTCGGCAAGGAAACCGTGCAGAACCTGATGGTGCTGCGCTTCGGCAACCCGATCTTCGGGCCGCTGTGGCAGGCGCCCAGCATCCGCAGCGTGCAGATCACGGTGGCGGAGTCGGTCGGGGTCGGCAGCCGCGCGGGCTTCTACGACCATACCGGCGCGCTGCGCGACATGGTGCAGAACCACCTGCTGCAACTGCTGTGCATCGTCGCGATGGAGCCACCCGTGTCGCTCGACCCGGACGCGGTGCGCGACGAGAAGCTGAAGGTGCTGCGCTCGCTGCGGCCGATGGCGGTGGCCGACGTCGCGCGCGACACCGTGCGCGGCCAGTACACGGCCGGTGCGGTCGACGGCCAGCCGGTGAAGGGCTATCTCGAGGAAGACAACGTGCCGGCGGACAGCCGCGCGGAAACCTTCGTCGCACTGCGCGCGCACATCAACAACTGGCGCTGGGCGAACGTGCCGTTCTTCCTGCGCACCGGCAAGCGGCTGCAGCGCCGCCAGTCGGAAATCGTGATCGAGTTCGCGGACATGCCGTTCTCGATCATCCCGACCGGCCCGCGCCACTACAGCAACCGCCTCGTGATCCAGCTCCAGCCCGAAGAGTCGATCCAGCTGCAGATGCTCGCGAAGGAACCGGGCAGCGGGATGAACATGGTGCCCGTGAGCCTGAACCTCGACCTGCAGCAGGCCATTCCGGAGCGGCGCGCGGAAGCGTACGAGCGTCTGCTGATCGACGTGATCCGCGGCCGCCTCACGCACTTCATGCGCCGTGACGAACTCGAAGCCGCATGGTCGTGGGTCGAGCCGATCCTCGACGGCTGGAAGCAGCTCGGCGATCGGCCGCGCCTGTACACGGCGGGCACGTTCGGGCCCGCGGCTTCGTCGGCGCTGCTCGCGCGCGACGGAATGTCCTGGTCGGAAGAAGCGTAACCGCGGCACGACGGCGTGCCGTGGTACGGCACGCCGGAATGCACGTCAATGCGCACGGGGCGTACCCCGCCCCGTCGTCCCTGCCGCTTACCGCGGCTCCATCCACGATGCAGCCTTGCGCCGCCCTGGCGCATCGTTGCCGCTGCCGCCCAGCGCCTCGATCAGGTAATCGACGAACGACGCGATCCGCGACGAGATCGCGGTATTGCGGTAGTACACCGCGTGGATCGGCTGCTCGACCTCGAGCGTCTGGCGCGCGAGCACCTGCACGAGCCGGCCCGCCTCGCGATCCTGCGCGGTCATGAAATCCGACAGGCACACGACGCCCGCGCCATCGAGCGCGAGCTGACGCAGCGTCTCGCCGCTCGACGACCGGATGCCCGGCTCGATGCGGCACGGCTCGCCGTCGGCGCCGCGGATCGGCCACACGTTCAGCGATTCGGGCTGCGTGAAGCCGAGCAGCGTGTGCTTGTCCAGCTCCTCCACCTTGCGCGGCTGGCCGTGCGCGGCGACATACGCGGGACTCGCGAAGATGCGTATCCGGCTGGTGCCGATGCGCCGGCTGTGCAGCGTCGAATCCTTCAGCCGGCCGATCCGGAAAGCGACGTCGGTGCGCCGCTCCAGCAGGTCGATGATGCCCTCGTTGCTGTTCAGCTCCAGCTCGACTTGCGGGAAGCGTTCGCGATAGCCGCGCACGAGCGGCACGATCACGTGCAGCATGAACGGCGTCGCCGCGTCCACGCGCAGCCGTCCCGACGGCATCTCGCGCCGCGCGAGCATCTGCTCTTCCGCCGTTTCGACCGATTCGATGATCGCGCGCGCGTCCTGCAGGAACGCGCGCCCTTCCTCGGTCAGTTCGAGCCGGCGCGTGGTCCGGCGCAGCAGCGTGGTCTTCAGCTTCTCCTCGAGCCGCCCGAGCGTGCGGCTCGTCGCCGACACCGTGAGGTCGAGCTGCTGCGCGGCCGCGGTGATCGAACCGGAATCGACCACGGCGGCAAAGGCCTGGAGTTCGTCGAGCGTAATCTTCATCGCCGCATTCTTGATCTCAAATCAAAACAATTTGGTTTATAGACCCGTTTTTCAGCAAAAGTAAAGGCGGCACACTAGGCGTCACTCGAACCTGATTCCGCTTCCGACGCCGGCCCGACCAACGCATCGAAGCCGTTCCACCCTCCCAGGAGCACATGATGAGCAAGATTCCCGCATTCGGCCTCGGTACTTTCCGCCTGAAGGGCCAGGTCGTGATCGACTCGGTCCGCAACGGCCTCGAAGTCGGCTACCGCGCGATCGACACCGCGCAAATCTACGGCAACGAAGCCGAAGTCGGCGAAGCGATCGCCGCCTCCGGCGTGGCCCGCGACGACCTGTTCCTCACGACCAAGATCTGGGTCGACAACTACGCACCGGACAAGCTCGTGCCGAGCCTCGAGGAAAGCCTGCGCAAGCTGCGCACCGACCACGTCGACCTGACGCTGATCCACTGGCCGGCCCCCGACAACGGTGTCGCGCTCGACACATTCATGACCGCGCTCGCCGATGCGAAGGCGCAGGGCCTCACGCGCCGGATCGGCATCTCGAACTTCAACATCGCACTGACGAAGCAGGCGATCGCGGCCGTCGGCAAGGATGCGATCGCGACGAACCAGATCGAGCTGAGCCCGTACCTGCAGAACCGCAAGCTCGTCGAGTTCCTGAACGCCGAAGGCATCCACGTCACGTCGTACATGACGCTCGCGTACGGCAAGGTGCTCGGCGATCCGGTGATCGGCGCGATCGCGCAGCGTCACGACGCGACGCCCGCACAGGTCGCGCTCGCGTGGGCGTTGCAGCTCGGCTACTCGGTGATCCCGTCGTCGACGAAGCGCGAGAACCTCTCGAGCAACCTGCTCGCGCAGACGCTGCGCCTGACCGACGACGACATGGCGCAGATCGCCGCGCTCGAACGCAACGGCCGCGAAGTCGACCCGGCCGGCCTCGCGCCGAAGTGGGACTGAACGCACCGCCCGCCACTCACATTTGATTCGCCGTGGCCCGCAGGCCGCGGCACCGACAGGACATCCCCATGACCCAGGACCCGCTTTTTCAACCGCTGCGACTCGGCGCGCTGACGCTGCCGAACCGCATCGTGATGCCGCCGATGACGCGCTCGCGCGCCAGCCAGCCCGGCGACGAAGCCAACGAACTGATGGCCGCGTATTACGCGCAGCGCGCGAGCGCGGGCCTGATCGTCAGCGAAGGCACCTATATCGCCCCGCTCGGCAAGGGCTACGCGTGGACGCCCGGCATTCACACGCCGTCGCAGATCGCCGGCTGGCGCAAGGTGACGGACGCCGTGCATGCCGCGCACGGCCGGATCTTCGCGCAGCTGTGGCACGTCGGCCGGCTGAGCCACACGAGCCTGCTCGGCGGACAACAACCCGTATCGTCGTCGCCGCTGCAGGCGAAAGGCGTGAACGTGTTCGTCGCCGGTGAAGACGGCAGCACGCCGGGCTTCGTGCAGGCGTCCGAGCCGCGCGCGCTGTCGATCGACGAGATCCGCGAGATCGTCGATCAATACCGCGCCGCCGCGCGCCACGCGATCGAGGCCGGCTTCGACGGCGTCGAGCTGCACGGCGCGAACGGCTATCTCGTGAACCAGTTCATCGACTCGAATGCGAACACGCGCACCGACGCGTACGGCGGCTCGCTGGAAAACCGGCTGCGCTTCCTGCGCGAAGTCACGCAGGCGCTGATCGAAGGCACGGGCGACGCGTCGCGCGTCGGCATCCGCCTCGCACCGCTGACGACGCTGAACGGCTGCGTCGACGACGATCCGGAAACGACCTACCTGGCGGCCGCGACGCTGCTCGGCGAACTCGGCGTCGGCTATCTGCACATCGCGGAAGCCGACTGGGACGACGCGCCGCTGATGTCGGTCGAATTCAAGCAGCAACTGCGCGCCGCGTACCCGGGCGTACTGATCTATGCCGGCGCGTACACGGCCGAGCGCGCGCGCGACGCGATCGCCGCCGGCTGGGCCGACCTCATCGCGTTCGGCCGCCCGTTCGTCGCGAACCCCGACCTGCCCGAGCGGCTGCGCGCCGGCGCGGCGCTCGCGCCGCACGACCGCAACACGCTGTTCGGCGGCGGCGAGCGCGGGCTGACCGACTACCCGACGCTGGCCCAGGCCGCGGCCTGAACCGGCATACCCGAGACTGCTCATGAGAATCACGCTCCCTTCCCGCCTGGGTTTCGGCACCGCGCCGCTGGGCAACATGTACCGGGACATCCCGCACGAAGAAGCGCTGGCCACGGTCGACGCGGCGTGGGAAAGCGGTATCCGCTACTTCGACGCCGCGCCGCTGTATGGCGCCGGCCTCGCCGAGCTGCGCCTCGGCGAAGCGCTCGCGGGGCGCCCGCGCGACGCGTATTCGCTCGGCACCAAGGTCGGCCGGCTCGTCCTCGACGAACACGAAGACGCATCGCAACGCGATCTCGGCGAAAAAGGCGGCCTGTTCCGCCACGGGCTGCCGAACCGGATCGTCTACGACTACACCGAAGACGGCACGTTGCGCTCGATCGACGCGAGCCTCAAGCGGCTGCGCACCGACCGGCTCGACACCGTGTGGATTCACGACCCGGCCGTCGATTTTCACGGCGACGCCTGGCGCGACGTGTTCGACGTCGCGATGTCGGGCGCGGCCAGGGCCCTCACGCGGCTGCGCGACGAAAAGGTCATCCAGGGCTGGGGCCTCGGCGTGAACCGCGTCGAACCGTGCGAGCTCGCGCTCGAACGCGCGGACCCCGACGGCTTCCTGCTCGCCGGCCGCTACACGCTGCTCGATCATGCCGGCGCGCTCGAACGGCTGATGCCGGAAAGCGCCGCGCGCGGGCTCGGCATCATCGTCGGTGGCCCGTACAACTCGGGTGTGCTGGCGGGCGGAACCCATTACGAGTATCAACCGGCCACGCAGGCCATGCTCGACCGCGTCGCGCGCATTCGCCAGATCTGCGAACGATTCGGCGTCGATGTCCGCGCGGTGGCGCTGCAATTCTCGCTCGCGCACCCGGCCGTCGCGGCCGCGATCCCTGGCGCCAGCCGGCCCGATCGCATCGACGACAACCTGCGTCTCGCAGCGGTGTCGATCCCGGTCGAACTGTGGGATGCGCTGAAAGCCGAGCGCCTGATCGCCGCACATGCACCGACGCCGGTTGGCTCGATTCGAGGTTGAGTCGGGCATGCGCGGCCGCGTCAACCAACGGCCGCGCATCCCGGGCCGCGCGCAATCGCGGCGGCTATCGCCTCGATTGCCATTTGCGCATTGCAGCCGGTGCAATTGGCGTCTAGCGTTTACGGGTTCGTCGACGTATACCTGTCACCCGACCTGAAAGGATGCCTCGCCATGCGAAGCCGCTTCCCGAAACGCCCCCTGCTGCCGGCCGCCGCGGCCTGCGTTGCACTAGCCTTCTGCGCGTCGTCCGCCCGCGCCGACGACTCCGCTGGCCTCGCGCCGCCCCAGCCGGCCACGCCCGTGCTGTCGACGACCGCGGCTGGCATCCAGGTCTACACGTGCGACTACGATGCCGGACACAAGCTCGCGTGGGTGTTCCAGCACCCGGAAGCGATGCTGTTCGACGCCGGCGGCACGCTCGTCGTCCGGCACGGCACGGGGCCGTCATGGGAAGCGCCCGATGGCAGCCGCATCACCGGCAAGAAGCTCGCGGAAGCGCCAAGTGCACACCCGGGCAGCATTCCGCAACTCCTGCTCGCTGCGACACCGGCCGCAACGGACGCGAAGGCCACGGCCGGCACGCTTGCCGGCGTGCGCTTTGTGCAGCGGCTCGACACCGCGGGCGGCATGCCGCCGGATGCAGCGTGTTCGACCGAGCATGCGATCGGCCGCTTTCCGTATTTCGCACGCTATGTGTTCCTGAAGTAACGCGCGACGGCGCCCGAAGCGTCGGGCGCCGTCGCGATGTTGACTTTCACACACCAGATTAATCAGTCATCCTATTCTTCAAGCAAGGATGCATGCCTCCGTTCAGGTCGCGCTGCGCTCAACCGATCCGCATCGACAACTCGACATCGCCGCCGAACGGCACCGACAGATAGCCGTTCTCCGGTGAGCGTACGTAAGCGAGATAGTCGGGGCTGAAATCGGCATTGTCGGCAACGACGAACGCGCCCGGCCGCAACCGGTGCTCGACGAGTGCAAGCACCTCGGGATACAGCGCCTTCGCGCCATCGAGCAGCAACAGGTCGACCGTTTCCGGAAGATCAGCAGCCAGCGTGCGCAGCGCATCGCCCTCGCGAATCTCGACGAGATCGGCAAGCCCGGCCGCCGCCAGGTTCGCCCGCGCCCGCACGACTTTCGACGGTTCGAATTCGCTCGTGATCAGCCGGCCACCGCCGTTGTCGCGCAGCGCGGCCGCGAGATGCAGCGTCGAAATGCCGAACGACGTGCCGAATTCGACGATCGACCGCACGCCGCCGCTGCGCGCGAGCATGTACAGCAGCGTGCCCGTCTCGCGCGACACGGCAAGCGGATAGTCCTTCAGGCGCGCATACAGATCGGTGTAGTCGGTCTTGCTGCGCATCAGCCGCGCTTGCTCGTCGCGCGACAGGCTGGCGAAGTCCGGGCTCGTCGCGGGCGACGAGGCGTCGGCTTCGTTGAACAGGCGTGCCAGCAGCGAAGCCAGCGGGTCGAGCGTCAGGGTGGTCATGCGAATCTCCGGGTTCGGGTTGAGTACGTCGTGGCACCCGATTAGAATATGACGAACTATTCAGGTTTTACTATTCGCATTGGCAAACCGCTCATGACCGACCGCCCGAACGCCCGGATTGCCACGCGCAAACAGCCTCAGCAGGCCCGCTCGACCCGGCTCGTCGAAGACGTCCTGCAGGCTGCTGTTCAGGTTTTGGCGAGCGAAGGCGCGCAGCGCTTCACGATGGCGCGGGTCGCCGAACGTGCCGGCGTGAGCGTGGGCTCGCTGTACCAGTACTTCCCGAACAAGGCGGCGGTGCTGTTCCGGCTGCAGCACGACGAATGGCGGCAGACGGCCGAGATGCTGCGCGGGATGCTGGAGGACGCGAGCCAGACGCCGCCCGAGCGGCTGCGCACGGCGGTTCACGCGTTCATCCGTTCCGAATGCGACGAGGCGCGGATGCGCATCGCGCTCGACGACACCGCACCGCTCTATCGCGACGCGCCCGAGGCACAGGAAGCGAAAGCGGCCGGCAACCGCATCTTCCAGGCGTTCATGCGGGAGGCGCTGCCCGATGCCCCGGCAGCCACGCGCACGCTCGCGTGCGACCTGATCACCACGACGCTCACCACGGCGGGCAAGGCGTTTTCGGAAAGCGAGCGCTCTCCCGACGAAATCGACGCGTATTCGACCGCGATGGCCGACATGTTCTGCGCATATCTCGACCATCTCGCGCACAATTGAGGCCGGGGCGACGACGAAAACCGCCCCCGCGCGATGGCGCGATCGTCCGAATGCAGGTTGCGCGCGGCGGCGAATCCCGTCACCCGCCCCTGTTTCCACCGGCCTGCCCGGCCATCATGAAAGACATTTGTAATTTTAGATGCATCCCCCGCTTTCCCCCAGCCCGTCGACCCCGCGTTCAAATAATCGCCTTAACGGATTCGAACTAGGCGTATACACGCGTGTCGTCGCGACGGAGCCCCGTTGCACGCCGATATAAGCGCTGAGACATGCGCTGCATGCTCTTTTCCCAATGGGACGTGATGGGCCGTTCGCCTAACCTTCGCTACGGCAAAGCACACGTGACGGGGTCGACCCCACAACGCGTCGCACGACGCGACACCCTCGCGATCGTTTCGATTCGCACGTAACGACACGGATCACGCGTCATTCGTCCCCACGACGTTGCCGACAATCCCAACTAGATACGAGACACCCTGACGACGGTTCGCTACGGGCCGTTTCAGCATGCTGATAAAGGAGCAAGCTCATGAGTGATACCCCGGTGCAGCCGACGGTCGGCGTCGGCGCGGAAGAAACTGACTTTGGCACCAAGGGAGTCATCGACCGGTACTTCGGCATTTCGTCGCGCGGCAGCACGCAGCGTCGCGAGATCATTGCCGGCGTCACGACCTTCCTCGCGATGGTCTATTCCGTGTTCGTCGTTCCCGGCATGTTCGGCAAGGCCGGCTTCGACACGAGTGCCGTGTTCGTCGCGGTCTGCCTCACCACCGCGTTCGGTTCGCTGTTGATGGGCCTGTGGGCGAAGCTGCCGATCGCGATCGGCTGCGCGATCTCGCTGACCGCGTTCACCGCGTTCGGCCTCGTGCTCGGCAAGGGGCTGTCGCCGACCGTCGCACTCGGCGCCGTGTTCCTGATGGGCCTCGTGTTCACCGGCATTTCCGTCACCGGCGTGCGTTCGTGGATCCTGCGCAACCTGCCCGCGGGCGTCGCGCACGGCACCGGGATCGGCATCGGCCTGTTCCTGCTGCTGATCGCATCGAACGACGTCGGCCTCGTGATCAAGAACCCGGGCGCCGGCCTGCCGGTCTCGCTCGGCCAGATCACCTCGCTCCCGGTCATCATGTCGGTCATCGGCCTCGCCGCGATCTTCGGCCTCGAAAAGCGTCGCGTGCCGGGCGGCATCCTGCTCGTCGTGATCGCGATCTCGATCTTCGGCCTGATCTTCGATCCGAGCGTGAAGTACCACGGCATCTTCGCGCTGCCGTCGCTGAGCGCACCGGGCCATGCGTCGCTGATCGGCGCGATGGACATCAAGGGCGCGCTGTCGATGGCCGTGCTACCGAGCGTGCTGGCGCTGGTGATGACCGCCGTGTTCGACGCGACCGGCACGATCCGCGCAGTCGCAGGCCAGGCCGGCCAGCTCGACGAAAACGGTCGCATCATCAACGGCGGCCGTGCGCTGACCGCCGATTCGATCAGCTCGATCTTCTCCGGCTTCCTCGGCGGCGCGCCGGCGGCGGCCTACATCGAGTCGAGCGTCGGCGTGGCCGCCGGCGCGAAGACGGGCCTCGCGGCCGCCGTGGTCGGCCTGCTGTTCCTCGTCGTGATGTTCTTCTCGCCGCTCGCGGGCCTCGTGCCGTCGTACGCCACGGCACCGGCGCTGATGTACGTCGGCCTGCTGATGCTTGGCAGCGTGAGCAAGCTGCACATGGACGACATGGTCGACGCGATGTCGGGCCTCGTGTGCGCGGTGTTCATCGTGCTGACTGCGAACATCGTGACGGGCATCATGCTCGGCTTCTCGACGCTCGTGATCGGCCGCATCGCCAGCGGCGAATTCCGCAAGCTCAACGTCGGCACCGTGCTCATCGCGGCCGTGCTCGTCACGTTCTATCTCGGCGGCTGGGCGATCTGACCGCGAAACGTGCGCGACGTCGCCGGCAGAAGGACGGCGCGCATCGGGACGACATCGTCTCCTCCACCATCATCGTTGATGGTCTCCAGGCCTGGGAACGCAAGTTTCCAGGCTTTTTTTGTTGAGGCGACGCCATGCGGCGTGCATCGCATCAACGGCGCGGCGTGAATCCGCCCCCGGTGCTACGATCGTGCTTTGCCTTCAGGAGCCCCCATGAACGCGCTCGGCATCGTCTCCGAAACGAGCACCCGGACGTCGGTGCACAAGCCGCCGTTCATCCCGTCGTTCGGCTTCCACGAAGTGCACGAATCGAAACCGATCGATGCCGCGCCGGCGCGCATCATCGACACGGTCGCCGCGCTCGACATGCGCACGGATCCGGTCGTCGACGCACTGCTCAACGTCCGTGAATTCCCGGTGGCCCTCGCCGCGTCGCTGCGCCACGGCACGTCGCGAGTCGAACGCGAACGCTTCGGCCTCCATGCGTTCACGCCGCTGCATCGCGACGAAACGTCGCTGTCGTTCGGCCTGATCGGCCGCTTCTGGCGTCCGGATCTCGGCGTGCTGAAGATCGCCGACGCGGCGGCGTTCGTGCGGCACGACGACCCGCGCGATGCGAAGCTGGTGCTCTGCTTCGAAGTCGTCGGGCTCGCGTCGGGCGCGCACATGCTGCGCACCGAAACCTTCGTGCATTGCCCGACCGTACGCACGCGGCTGCTGTTCATGCCGTACTGGCTTGCGATCCGGATGGCGAGCGGCTGGATTCGGCGCCGCACGCTGGCGGCGGTGGAGATGGCGCTGGCGTAGGAACTATCCCGCCTCCGCCGATGGCCGGCACGCGCCGGCCTGCGCATCAGAACGGCTTGATCACGACCAGCCCGACGACGATCGCCGTCGCGGCCACGACCACCCCCGCCGCCTGCCCGAGCCACGGCGCCGGCACGACGACGAGATCGTCGCGTTCCATCCGCCGCAGCGTGCCGGCCAGGATCCCGTGCAGCGCCGACAGCGCAACGACCACCGCGAGCTTGACCGACAGCCACGCCGCGCCGAACCAGTGACCGTTCAGCGCCAGCGCGATCCCCGCAATCCAGACGAGCGCAAGCGCGGGTGCCGTCACCGTGCGGTCCCAGCGGCGCACCGCGCGATGCACGGCGAGGTTGGCGATACGCACGCCGACAGACAGCAGCAGCAGGCCGCCGACGAACGTGACCATGGCAACGACATGAACGGCCTTGAGCCACAGATAGATCATTGCGCATGCCTCCTGCGCGCGATCCATCCGGCACTCGTCAGGCCGACGAACGGCACGACGGCCGCCAGCACGAGCCGCGCGACTTCGGCCCTGCTCCACAGCCCGCTCGACGCGGTGCCGACGACCGCCCACACGTACATCGCGAACGCGATGCCGTGCACCGGGCCCATGATCGATACCGCAGCCGGATAACCGGCCAGGTGCTTGAGCGGCACGGCGACGCACACCAGCACGACAAGCGTGGTCGCCTCCAGCAACGACAGGTATTGCAGGTTCCGCAGCGCATTGCGATCGTCTTGTTGCATCGGCAGTCTCCAGGTTGGCCCGCGACGATTGTCGCGTGTGGTGCCGTTCCGGGCCATTGGCTAAAATGACATCTTTAAACGGATTCTGGCCAAGCCCCCGAACGCCATGCATACGGTCGCCGTTCTCGCCCTGCCCGAGGTCGTCCCGTTCGATCTGGGCATCGCGTGCGACACGTTCGCACGCGTGCGCTCGCCCACCGTCGCGCAGCCCTACCGCGTCCGCGTGTGCAGCGAGCACGCACGTGTCGCGGGCGACCTGTTCGATCTCCGCCCCCCGTTTCGTCTCGACGCGCTCGCCGATGCCGACACGATCGTCGTTCCCGGCACGTCCGTGCCGCTCGCGCCCACATCGCGTCACGTGATCGCGGCACTGCGCGCGGCAGCCGCGCGCGGTTGCCGGATCGCGTCGATCTGCAGCGGCGCGTTCGTGCTCGCGGAAGCCGGGCTGCTCGACGGCCTGCGCGCGACCACGCACTGGCTCGCGGCCGCCGAACTCGCGCGCCGCTATCCAGGCGTGACGGTCGATCCGAACGTGCTGTTCGTCGACAACGGACAGATACTGACGTCGGCCGGCGCGGCGGCCGGCCTCGATCTGTGCCTGCACCTGATCCAGGCCGACTACGGCGCGGCAGTTGCCGTCGACGCGGCGCGCTGTGCGGTGGCGCCGCGGGTCCGCGAAGGCGGGCAGGCGCAGTTCATCGCGCCGGAATGGCCGAGCGGCACCGACGGCCTGCAGGGGCTGATGGACTGGCTGCAGGCCAACCTGCGCAAGCCGCTCACGCTCGACGCGATGGCCCGCAAGGCGTCGACGAGCGTGCGCACACTGACGCGGCGCTTCCAGGAGCAGACGGGCACGTCGCCGCGGCAATGGCTGCAGACCGCGCGCGTCAGGCATGCGCAGCAGTTGCTGGAGGTCACGGAGCTGTCGATCGAGCATGTCGCGACAGAGGCCGGCTTCGGTTCGGTCACCGCGTTTCGCGAGCGCTTCGCGCGCATCGTCGGCACGTCGCCGCAGCGGTATCGTCAGGCGTTCCGTGCGCGAACCGGCGCATGATGATCACCTCGTCGCTACCTGCCGCACCGCGGCTCGCATTGCCGGTCCCCGGTGGCGAAAGATCATGCGCACGCAACCGTCAGGATCACTACCGAATTCAGCAACACCCCATCGCCCGCCACAGCATCGCGCCAACCGGACCCGATCGATGACCCGCATCCGCAACCCCCTGAACATCGCGCAGCTCCAGGCGTTCGTCTCCGCCGCGCATCACAAGAGCCTGCGCGCCGCCGCACGCGAACTCGGCGTCACGCAGCCCGCGATCACGCATACGATCCGCGAGCTCGAAACGGCGCTCAACGCGGAACTGCTCGCGCGCAGCGTACGCGGCGTCGAGCTGACCGCATGCGGCCATGCGCTGCTGCCGCGCGCCGAGCAGCTGCTCGGCGATATCCGCCGCACGGTCGAGGCCGTCGAGCAGGTGAAAGGCGAGATGTCGGGGCGCGTCGCGGTCGGCACGATGCCGTCGATCGCGCTGACCGCGCTGCCGCGCGCGGTGACGGCATTCCGCCAGTCGATGCCGAACGTGAGCCTGCATCTCGAGGAAGTGACGGTGCCCGACGCGCTCGCGCAGTTGCGCAACGGCACGCTCGACATCGCTGCGATGCACCATGTGCCCGCGCTCGACCGCGATTTCACGCAATCGCCGCTGCTGTCGACCGAATTCACCGTGGTGATGCGCGAAGGCCACCCGCTTGCGCATGCGCGCCGGTTAGAGGAATTGCTCGATGCCGAATGGATCGTCACCGTCGGCGCCGAGCAGTTTCCGCACAGCGTGATGGTCGGGATGTTCGAGGCGCACGGGCTGCCGCTGCCGAAGCGCCTGCTGCGATCGCCGATGTCGTTCGCGGTGACCCTCGGGCTCGTCGCGCGCTCGGACGTGATCGGCTGCTTCACGCGCCCGCTGGCCGCGATGGTCGCGCCGCTCGGCATCCGCACGGCCGAACTCGACGAAAGCATGCCGCGCTTCGACCTGTCGATCATCGCGCGGCGCGACCTGCTGCCCACGCCCGCCGTCACGCAATTCGTCACGTGCCTGCAGCGCGCGGTCAACGAAACGCTCGGCTGAATCGTTCCTGTGTCTGAAACGGCGGCGCACCCGACGCGCCGCCGCCGGGCCCGGTATCGGGGCTTGTCCTAGGCGCCCTGCCGGTATTTTGTCTTGATAATCTTGCGCACGTCGCGCGCCCGCATCGGGTGGCGAAACGGACAGCCTGTCGCGAAGCCGCGCCGGGCCGAAGGCTTACGGCGCGGCACAACCGCGCACCCATCGAACAAAACGAGGAGTCACCGAGTGAAAAAGATTCTTGCGGCTGTGACCGTAGCCCTGCTCGCCGTATCGGCAGGCACCGCGTATGCGAAGGACTGGACGACCGTGCGGTTCGGCGTCGACGCAAGCTACCCGCCTTTCGAATCGAAAGGCGCTGACGGCAAGGTGGTCGGGTTCGACGTCGACCTCGGCAATGAAATCTGCCGCCGCATGAACGCGAAGTGCGTGTGGATCGAAAACGACTTCGACGGGATGATTCCGGCACTGAAGGCCCGCAAGTTCGACGGCGTGCTGTCGTCGATGTCGATGACGCCGGCGCGTCAGGAACAGATCGCCTTCTCGGCGAAGCTGTTCAACACGCCGACGCGCCTCGTCACGAAGAAGGGCGCCGGCCTGATGCCGACGGCCGAATCGCTGAAGGGCAAGTCGGTGGGCGTCGAGCAGGGCACGATCCAGGAAACCTATGCGAAGACGTACTGGGCCTCGAAGGGCGTGAACGTCGTGCCTTACCAGAACCAGGACCAGGTCTACGCCGACCTGATCTCGGGCCGTCTGGACGGCGCGCTGCAGGACGCGGTGCAGGCTGAAATCGGCTTCCTGAAGACGCCGCGCGGCGCGAACTTCGATTTCGCCGGCAAGGACATCGACGATCCGAAGACGCTCGGCAACGGCGCCGGCATCGGCCTGCGCAAGGAAGACACCGATCTGAAGACGAAGATCGACGGCGCGATCGCCGGCATGCGCAAGGACGGCACGTACGACAAGATCGCGAAGAAGTACTTCGATTTCGACGTCTACGGCAAGTAATCCGCCTGCCAAGCGCACGCTTCGCTTCGGCACGAACGGGCTCCGCAAGGAGCCCGTTTTTTTTCGCACGCGGTGCCGGCGGCGTTATTTTTTCCGCACCAACCTGATGATTCTCAAAGAAAATCGACGTGTTCTGGCGCCGGTTTGATGGCGGCGAGGGGGCAACGTACAATCGATCTTCCACGCACACCGGATCATTCGCGGCTGCGCCGCACTCCCCATCATGCAAACGCAGACCCATCCGCTGATTTCCCCCGCCGTCGGTACCGAACGCCAGATCACGAGCTTTCACTACGGCCCGCGCGGCGGCAAGAAGGTCTATATCCAGTCGTCGCTGCACGCGGACGAACTGCCCGGCATGCTGGTCGCCACGCTGCTGCGCCGCAAGATCGCCGCGCTCGAGACGGCCGGCAAGCTGCGCGGCGAAGTCGTCATCGTGCCCGTGCCGAACCCGATCGGCCTGTCGCAACACGTGTTCGGCGATCACCTCGGCCGCTTCGAGCTCGGCTCGATGCAGAACTTCAACCGCAATTTCTACGATCTCGCGGCGCTCGTGCTGCCGCGTGTCGAAAACCGCCTCACGAACGACGCGCAGCACAACCTCGTCGCCGTGCGCGCCGCGATGCGCGAAGCGCTCGACGAGCAGAAGCCGCGTACCGAGCTCGACTCGCAGCGCCTCGCGCTGCAGAAGCTGTCGTTCGACGCCGATATCGTGCTCGACCTGCACTGCGATAGCGATGCGGTCATGCACCTCTACACGAATCCCGACCTGTGGCCGGACGTCGAGCCGCTGTCGCGCTACCTCGACGCGCAGGCGTCGCTGCTCGCGCTGAATTCCGTTGGCAACCCGTTCGACGAGATCCACAGCTTCTGCTGGTCGGACCTGCGCAACCGCTTCGGCGACCGCTTCCCGATCCCGAACGGCGCGATTTCCGTCACGATCGAGCTGCGCAGCGAGCGCGACGTGTCGTACGAGTTCGCCGAAAAGGACGCGCAGGCGATCGTCGAATACCTGACCGAGCGCGGTGTCGTCGACGGCACGCCGGCGCCGCTGCCGCCGCTCGCGCATCCGGCCACGCCGCTCGCGGGCACCGATCCGCTCGTCGCGCCCGTGTCGGGCGTGATCGTGTTCCGCACGCCGGTCGGCGTGATGATCGAGGTCGGCCAGGCCGTGGCCGACATCGTCGATCCGCTGACCGATCGCGTCGTCACGCTGAAGAGCAGCGTGTCGGGCGTGCTGTACGCGCGCCAGATCGTGCGCTTCGCGACGGCCGGCATGGAAGTCGCGCGGATTGCCGGCGCGACCGCGATCCGCACGGGTTCGCTGCTGTCGGCCTGAGCGGGCGGCTTGCGCGCCGGGGAACGGCGCGCATTGCGTTCACCGCGCGCACCAACGAAATCGCCCGCTTGCGCGGGCGATTTGCTTTCCGGATCGTCGAAATCCGGCCATCCGGTAAGTGAAAGCGCTCAGAACGCCGGCACGATCGCGCCGCCGAACTTCTGGTCGATGAACTTGCGCACGTCGTCCGATTCATAGGCCGCGACGAGCTTCTTCACCCACGCCTTGTCCTTGTCCTGCGCGCGCACCGCGATCAGGTTCGCGTACGGCCCGCGCAGGTCCTCGATCGCGATTGCATCCTTCACCGGCGTGAGCCCGGCTTTCACCGCGTAGTCGGTGTTGATCGACGCGGCATCGACGTCGGGCAGCGCGCGCGGCAGCTGCGCGGCGTCGAGTTCGACGATCTTGATCTTCTTCGGGTTCTCGGCGACGTCGAGCGGCGTCGCATTCACGCCGTTCGTGCCGGCACCCGCCTTCAGCTTGATCACGCCGTACTTCTGCAACAGCAGCAGCGCGCGGTTGCCGTTCGACGGATCGTTCTGGATCCCGACCTTCGCGCCCACCGGCAAGTCCTTCAGCGACTTGAGCTTTTTCGAATAGAAGCCCATCGGCGCCGTGTACGTGAGCCCGACGTTGACGATCTTGTAGCCGCGCTGCTTGATCTGGCTGTCGAGGAACGGCTGGTGCTGGAAGCCGTTCGCGTCCAGATCGCCGGAATCGAGCGCCGCGTTCGGCTGCACGTAGTCGTTGAATTCGATGACCTTGATCGCGAGGCCTTCGCGCGCGGCGACCTTCGTCACTTCGGTCCAGATCTGTGCGTCGGGGCCGCTCATCGTGCCGATTTTCAGCGTTTGCGGGTCGGCGTGCGCGCCGGGCGCCGCGAATGCCAGCGCGGCGGCGAGTGCGCCGAGGCCGGTCAGGAATGAACGTCGCATGGTGTCCTCTTGTCCCGTGTCGTTTGTTGGAACACGGATCGTGGCATGGGGCCGGAACGCCACCAACCAAGCTTATTTCATGTGCATATTCCCGATCCGGATCGATTCTCAGCCGAATTCGGTATAACCCCCGATAGCGCAACCGGGCAGAATCCAGTGTCGCATCGACGCCACACATTCTTCATATGACAGTCGCTGTCATATTCATTACGTGGCCCCTCGATAAAGTTGCCGCCGGTCCGTGAAAGCGCCCATAGAGAGCGCCGGAACCGCAACTGGACACGCCATTTATTCGCTCGGAGAATCCTTTGAACAAGAAACTGTTGACCATCGCCGTCCTGGCAGCAACGACCGGCGCAGCTCACGCACAAAGCAGCGTGACCCTGTACGGTGTCATCGATGCCGGTATCAGCTACGTGAACCACAGCAAGACCGCTACCGGTAGCGGCAAGATGTTCAAGTACGACGACGGCGTTGCTCAAGGCAGCCGTTGGGGCCTGCGCGGCACCGAAGACCTCGGTGGCGGCCTGAAGGCGATCTTCGTGCTCGAAAACGGCTTCAACAGCGGCAACGGCACGATCGGCCAGGGTGGCGCGATCTTCGGTCGTCAAGCGTACGTCGGCCTGAGCCAGCAGCAATACGGCACGGTCACGTTCGGTCGCCAGTACTCGTTCTCGACCGACGTCCTCGGCTCGAACTACTCGACCGGCGGCAACACGGTCGCGGGTAACTACGCGTACCACGTGAACGACATCGACCAGCTGACGTCGAGCCGCATCAACAACGCCGTGAAGTTCCAGAGCGCGAACTACTCGGGCTTCACGTTCGGCGCGTTGTACGGCTTCTCGAACTCGACCGACTTCGCCGGCGCAAACGGCACGGGCGCTTCGAACACCGGCGGCTCGTCGCGCGCTTACAGCTTCGGCCTGAACTACGCGAACGGCCCGTTCTCGCTGGGCGCAGCGTACACGGACATCCGCTTCCCGAGCCAGTCGACGCCGGCATTCTCGACGTCGATCGCGAACCTCGCGCTGACCAACATCCGCGACCTGCGCACGTACGGCGTCGGCGGCCGCTACGTCTTCGGCCCGGCAACGGCATGGGCCCTGTGGACGCGCACGCAGTTCACCCCGATCGCTGCCGGCGCATCGGGCACGTTCTACAACGCATACGAAGCAGGCCTGAAGTACGCGATCACGCCGGCCCTGTCGGCAGCAGCAGGCTACACGTACACGAACGCCACGCAGAGCGGCAGCTCGGCACACTGGAACCAGGGCAACCTGGCTCTCGACTACGCACTCAGCAAGCGTACGGACGTGTACGGCCTGGTGATCTACCAGAAGGCGTCGGGCAACAACGTGCAGGCGCAGATCGGCTCGAGCACGAGCTACTTCAACACGTCGGGCACGGGCGCGTCGAACCAGCTCGCCGCTCGCGTCGGTATCCGTCACAAGTTCTAAAGCATCCGCTTAACTCGCGGATCACGACGGCAAGAAGCGCCCCGCTCCACGCGGGGCGCTTTTTTATGTGCTTTTAAGTTTCGCTTAATTCTGGGCTGAGAGGATGCTCTCACCCCCCCTGTTGGCCGCCTGAGCATCGGCGGCTTTTTTTTTGAACCGCCGACGGCGCCGCCATCGATTGCCCACAAGACGAGACAGGATCGGAGGCCATGATGATCGAAGATACCGTTTTCAGCCATCTGCACGCGATTCTGACGTGCCAACACTCGATGCCGGTCCAGAGCTGCCGCGTATCGGTCGAAATGCAGCGCCCGTGGGGCCGGCCGTATCGTCTCGTCGAATGGACGATGCATCTCGACGCGCCCGCACGGCGCCAGATCGTGCCGGCCGAATCGACCGACGAAGAGATCGCCGAAGTCGTCGCCTCACACGTGCCGGGCCGGCTTTACGGCGACGGCCGCCTGCAGTTCTGAACGCCTTTTTGTTCCCCCCGCTTCCCGTCTTTCAGCCGCGCCGCACGCATCGTGCGGCAGTCGGTCTCGTTTGATGCAGCAACGAAACCTGCTACGCTGCGCGTTTTCGTCCACGCAACACACGATGGAAAACGCATTCAACGAACGTGGCGTGATGATCACGCGCAACGGCCTGTCGGCCGCCGGTCAGGTATTCGCACTCCGTGATATCCGTCAGGTCGATGTCGTCAAGATTCCGAAGAACCGCCTCGTGCCGTCGCTGATCTCGCTGATCGGCGCGGCCGTCGCCGTCGCAGGCGGCATCGCCGGATCGAGCGCCGCGCTCGTCGTCGGCGTGATGCTCGCCGTCGTCGGCTATCTGGCATGGGCCACGCAGGACATCACGTATCGGCTGATGGTCGAGATGCCCGACGGCAAGCGCGAAGCGCTGTCGAGCGTCGACGCCGAGTTCGTCGAACGCGTCGCGCAAGTCGTGCGCGATGCGCAGGCCGCGAAGTCGGCCGGCTGATTCCGTTCGCCCCCTGCACACTTCGATTCACGGTGCGCGGCCGCGCGCGGCGCGTTTCGCGTCGGGCAACGCCGCCGTCGATTGCCCCGTCGAATCGCATTCCGCCCACCGCCTGGCCAACACCCCGCCTGCACTGCGCACGCCGACCGCATAGTATGGAAAGAGCGGCTCGCCGCCGCATCGTCCGAGGAGGCCAGCATGAACGTCCAGACGCTGTCCGGCACGCTTCGCGCGCAGGAACTGCTGATCGTGTCGATGATCCGCGCGCTTCCCCCTGACGCACGCCGTGCGCTCGTCGACCTCTACACCGAACAGATCGCGTTCGCCGAACAGGCCGGCCTCGAAGGCCACAGCGATCGCGCGACGCACGACGCGTTCATCACGCATGCGCGCAACCTGCTGATCCGCATCGAAGCGCTCGCCTAGCCGGGCCCGCGTTTCTCCCGATTTTCCCGCCGCGGCTCGCCCGAGCCGTGCAGGTAAGCGCTCACCTACGCGAGCCGCTTTCCGTTCTTGTATTGATAATAATTCTCATTTACACTGGTAAAGTTATCAGTTGCCTTTCAATTCGCCGCTCGCCGCCTTCCGTGCGCGGGCGGGCCAGCCAGGTGAACGCGTCACCCAGCCAGCCTTCGGGCTTGTCATCATCAATGGGAGACCACCTGTGCATTGCTATACGCTGGCGCGGCGGCCGATCTGTGCCGCGCTGTTCGGCGCGTTCGGCCTGTCCGCCGCCACGGCTCACGCCGATTCGACGCCGCAAGGCGCCACCTCGCCTTCCACCATTCTCGTCGCCGCGTCCACACGCGGCGATGCGGCGCTGCTCGACCCCGTCACCGTCACGGCCAACCGCACCGCCACGGCCGCGAGCCGCACGGCTGCGTCCGTCTCGGTGATCACCGACGAGGATCTGGAAGAACAGCAGGCCACCAACATCAAGGACGCGCTGCGCTACGAGCCGGGCGTCACCGTGCGCCGCACCGCGTACCGGCCCGGCAGCGCCGCGCTCGGCGGCGGCCGCGACGGCGATTCGAGCATCAACATCCGCGGCCTCGAAGGCAATCGCGTGCTGCTGATGGAAGACGGCATCCGCCTGCCGAACGCGTTTTCATTCGGGCCGCTCGAAGCGGGGCGCGGCGACTACGCCGATCTCGACACGCTCAAGCGCATCGAGATCCTGCGCGGGCCGGCCTCGGCGCTCTACGGCAGCGACGGCCTGACCGGCGCGGTGAACTTCATCACGAAGGATCCGCGCGACCTGCTGTCGATCTACAACAAGCCCTACTACTTCTCGTTCCGGCCGAGCTACGACTCGGCCGACCGCAGCGTCGGCGCGACCGTGTCGGCCGCGGGCGGCAACGATCGCGTGCAGGGGATGATCATCGCCGACGGCCGGCGCGGCCACGAGGTCGACACGCGCGGCAGCAACAACTCGGCGAGCACGCTGCGCACCACGTCGAACCCGCAGGACGTCTATTCGGAATCGCTGCTCGGCAAGCTCGTGCTGACGCCGACCACGCGCGACACGATCAAGTTCACCGCCGAAACGGTGCAGCGCCGCGTGAGCACCGACGTGCTGTCGGCGATCAGCCCGCCGACCACGCTCGGCCTCACGACCTACGACCGGCTCGAGCGCAACCGCTTCAGCGTCGACTACGACTTCCGCGACGACGCATTCCGCTGGTTCCAGACCGCGCACGTGCAGTTCTACTACCAGGACGCGAAGCAGGACCAGTACGCGTTCGAGACGCGCGGCCGGGCGGCTTCGCGTTCGCGCGACAACCAGTACAAGGAGCGCACGTTCGGCGGCTCCGCGTTCGCAGAAAGCGGCTTCGCGACCGGCCCGTTCGCGCACAAGCTGCTGTATGGCGTCGACGGCAGCGTGTCGCGCGTGACGAACATGCGCGACGGCACGGTGCCGGGCGTCGGCGAAGCGTTCCCGAACAAGGCGTTCCCCGACACCGACTACACGCTGTTCGGCGCATTCGTGCAGGACCAGATCGGCTACGGCCGCCTGCTCGTCACGCCGGGCCTGCGCTTCGACACGTACCGGCTGAGCCCGACCGAAAACGACCCGCTGTTCACCGGCAAGGCCGTATCGACGAGCGCGAACGAACTGTCGCCGCGCGTCGCCGTGCTCTACGAGATCACGCCCGCGGTCATTCCGTACGTGCAGTACGCGCACGGCTTCCGCGCGCCGACGCCCGACCAGGTGAACAGCAGCTTCTCGAACCCGGTGTACGGCTACACGTCGATCGGCAATCCGAACCTGAAGCCCGAGACGAGCGATACGTTCGAAGCCGGCCTGCGCGGCAAGGCCGGCACCGGTTACGGCGTCGTGCGCTACAGCGCGGCCGCGTTCACGGGCCGCTACCGCAACTTCATCTCGCGCACGACGATCGCCGGCAGCGGCCGGCCAACCGACCCGTTCGTGTTCCAGTACGTGAACTTCGCCGACGCGCGCATTCACGGCCTCGAAGGCCGCGCCGAATGGGTGATGCCGAACGGCATCACGCTGAAGACGGCAATGGCGTTCACGAAAGGCTCGACGCAGAACGACGGCGCGGCCAGCCAGCCACTGAACACCGTCAACCCGTTCTCGGCCGTGTTCGGCGTGCGCTACGAGCCGACCGAGCGCTGGTACGTGCAGACCGACCTGCTGTTCCAGGCCGCGAAACGCGACAAGGACATCGACAAGTCCGACTGCTCGAACAAGGCGTGCTTCTCGCCGCCGTCGTCGTTCGTCGTCGACCTGCGCGGCGGCTACCGCTTCAACAAGCACGTGAGCGCGACGATCGGCATCCGCAACCTGTTCGACCGCAAATACTGGAACTGGTCGGACGTACGCGGCATCGCCGCCGATTCGCAGGTGCTCGATGCGTATACGTCGTCCGGACGCACGGTCGCCGTCAGCATGAAAGTGGATTTCTGATGCGCGCCGCCCGCGCTGCCACCCCAACCGTTACTTGAAGGAGTCCGACATGATGCAATCCGCCCTTCCCGGTCAACCGGCCACGCCGGCCCGCGCGGCCGCCGCGCTGCGCGACGCGTTCATCAAGCTCAAAACCGAGCGCCAGCTGCGCAACCGCGACGTCGCGCAGGCGCTCGGGGTCAGCGAAGGCGAGGCGCTCGCCGCGTTCGTCGGCGAGCACGTCGTGCGGCTCGACGCGCGCTTTCCGGCGATGTTCGAGGAAATGCCGCGCCTTGGCCGCGTGATGGCGCTCACGCGCAACGACACGGCCGTCCACGAAAAGGATGGCGAATATGCGCAGATGAGCCACGACGGCCCCGTCGGCCTCGCGCTCGGCGATATCGACCTGCGCATCTTCTATCGTCACTGGGTGTCGGCGTTCGCGGTGCGCGACGAAACCGCGCACGGTCCGCTCAAGAGCCTGCAGTTCTTCGACGCGCAGGGTCATGCGATCCACAAGGTGTACCTGCGCGCGCACAGCGACCACGCCGCGTACGACGCGTTCGTCGAGCGCTGGCGTGCGCCGTCGCAGGAGCCGGGCCTCGAGGTCGCCCCCGCCGCGCCGAAAACGCCCGAGCGCGCCGACACCGAGATCGACGTTACGGGCTTCCGCGCCGCGTGGGACGCGATGACCGACACGCACCAGTTCTTCGGCATCACGCAGCGCTTCGGCGTGAGCCGCATGCAGGCGCTGCGGCTCGCCGATCCGCAATACGCGTATCCGGTTGAAACCGCGCATGCGCTGCGGCACGTGCTCCAGCAAGCCGCGCAGAGCGGCCAGCCGATCATGGTGTTCGTCGGCAATGCGGGGATGATCCAGATCCATACGGGCCCCGTCGCGAACGTGCGCGAGGTCGGCGCATGGATCAACGTACTCGACCCGGGCTTCAACCTGCACGTGCGCGAGGACCTGATCGCCGCCGCGTGGGTCGTGAAGAAGCCGACGAGCGACGGCATCGTCACGTCGCTTGAACTCTTCGACCGGCAGGGCGACCACGTCGCGCTGCTGTTCGGCGAGCGCAAGCCCGGCAAGGTCGAACGTGACGACTGGCGCGCACTCGTCGCGACGCTGCCGGCCGCGGCACGCGGAGGCGCGCGGTGAGCGCGCGACCGTTCGA
>NZ_JAAGPG010000348.1:0-8824 GCF_017104665.1 Burkholderia sp. Se-20378
TCTCCGATCCGCGCGCTGTCGCGCTGCTCAACGCGCTGTCGACCGGCGACGCGCTCGCGACCGGTGACGGTCGCCTGCTGATCCGGACCGGCGACACCGCACACGACGCGCTCACGCAAACCGCGACGCCGGCAGGCGACGCACAGCCCGTGATGCTGAACAACCTGCTGCGCACGAAGATCACGGGCGCGCTGTCGGGGCTCGCGCTCGCGTCGCCCGACGTCGCCGCGCGCCGCGACGCGATCGATGCATTGCTGAAATCGCCCGACCCGGCGCTCAAGCCGATGATCGACCGCGCCCGTGCGAAGGAAACCGATCCCGCGCTGAAACGCCGCCTCGACGCGTTGTGGGCGATCGCCGCGCTGCACGACGCCGATCCGGCGAAGCGCCTCGACGCCGTGCAGGTGGTGGCCGCGCGCCAGGACCTCGACATGATCGAGCAGTTGCGCCCGCTCGTCGCGAAGAACGCCGACGGCAGCTATGCGGAGCCCGACGCGCGCGTGCGCGACGCTGCGCAGCAGGGTCTCGACACGCTGCACGCGTTGCAGCGCCGCGGCGAGATCGTCGGCACCTTGTTCGCGGGCCTGTCGCTCGGCAGCGTGCTGCTGCTCGCCGCGCTCGGCCTCGCGATCACGTACGGGCTGATCGGCGTGATCAACATGGCGCACGGCGAATTCCTGATGATCGGTGCGTACGCAACCTATGTCGTGCAGACGCTGATCCAGCGTTACGCGCCCGGCGCGTTCGACTGGTATCCGCTCGTCGCGGTGCCGGTGTCGTTCGTGACGGCCGCGCTCGTCGGCATCGTGCTAGAACGGCTCGTGCTGCGGCATCTGTACGGCCGCCCGCTCGAGACGCTGCTCGCCACCTTCGGCGTGAGCCTGATCCTGATCCAGGCGACGCGGATGCTGTTCGGCGCGCAGAACGTACAGGTCGTGAACCCGTCGTGGATGAGCGGCGGCGTGACCGTAATGCAGAACCTGATCCTGCCGTACAACCGGCTCGCGATCCTCGCGTTCGCGCTCGCGGTCGTATTCGTCGCGTGGGCCGTGCTGACGAAGACGCGGCTCGGCCTGTTCGTGCGCGCCGTCACGCAGAACCGCCGGATGGCCGCGTGCGTCGGCGTGAAGACCGCGCGCGTCGACGCGTACGCATTCGCGTTCGGCGCGGGCATCGCAGGCCTCGGTGGCTGCGCGCTGTCGCAGATCGGCAACGTGGGCCCCGACCTCGGCCAGAACTACATCATCGATTCGTTCATGGCGGTCGTGCTCGGCGGGGTCGGGCAGATCGCCGGCACCGTGCTCGGCGGCTTCGGGCTCGGCCTCGCGAGCAAGGCGATCGAGCCGTTCTGGGGCGCCGTGCTCGCGAAGATCGCGGTGCTCGTGATGATCGTGCTGTTCATCCAGAAACGTCCGCAGGGCATGTTTGCCCCGAAGGGCCGCAGTGCGGAGGCTTGACGTGACTTCATTCACCGACTCGTTGTCCAACCCGGTCGCCGATGCGCCGAAGCCGGCTGCCGCTACGCGCGCCGCAGACGGTGTTGCGCTCGGCCTGCCGCCCCGCCCCGCGCTGCTGTCGCGGCGCGCGTGGCTCGCGCTGATCGCACTGTGCGTCGCGATCGGCATCGGCGTGCCGCTCGCCGCGCTCGTCGCACCCGAGTCGAGCGCGTTCCACCTGTCCGCGTACGCGATGACGCTCACCGGCAAGCTGATGTGCTACGCGATCGCCGCGCTCGCGCTCGATCTCGTGTGGGGCTACTGCGGGATCCTGAGCCTCGGCCACGGGCTGTTCTTCGCGCTCGGCGGCTATGCGATCGGCATGTACCTGATGCGCGAGATCGGCCGCGACGGCAAGTACGGCAGCGACCTGCCCGACTTCATGGTGTTTCTCGACTGGCACCAGTTGCCGTGGTACTGGAGCGGCACGCAGCATCTCGCGTGGGCGGTCGTGCTCGTCGTGCTCGTGCCGGCCGTGCTCGCATGGGTGTTCGGCTTCTTCACGTTCCGCTCGCGCGTGAAGGGCGTGTACCTGTCGATCATCACGCAGGCCATGACGTTCGCCGCGATGCTGCTGTTCTATCGCAACGAGACGGGCTTCGGCGGCAACAACGGCTTCACCGACTTCAAGCGCATCGCGGGCTTTGCGATCACGTCGCCCGGCACGCGCACGGTGCTGTTGCTGCTGACGTTCGCGACGCTGGTGCTTGCGTTCATCGCCGCGCGCGCGATCGTCACCAGCAAGCTCGGGCGCGTCGTCACCGCGGTGCGCGACGGCGAGACGCGGCTGATGTTCCTCGGCTACAGCCCGCTCGCGTACAAGCTGTTCGTGTGGACCGTGTCGGCCGTGCTGTGCGGCATCGCGGGCGCGCTGTACGTGCCGCAGGTCGGCATCATCAACCCCGGCGAGATGTCGCCCGGCAACTCGATCGAGATGGCGATCTGGGTCGCGGTAGGCGGGCGCGGCACGCTGATCGGGCCGATCGTCGGCGCGTTCGCGGTGAACGGCGCAAAGAGCCTGTTTACCGCGTACTTCGCCGAATACTGGCTGTTCTTCCTCGGCCTGATCTTCGTGCTCGTGCCGCTGCTGCTGCCGCGCGGGATCATGGGCCTCGTCGAAACCGTGCTCGCGAAGGGGAAACGCGCATGAACGGAACGGCCCTCTACCAATTCACGCCGCCGCCCGAGGACAAACTGCTGGCCGTCAGCGGCACCGCATCGATGGGACGCGTGGTGCCGCCCGGCATCGACACGTCGCACGGCACGATCCTCTATCTCGAGGATATCGAGGTGAGCTTCGACGGCTTCCGCGCGCTGAAGAAGCTGTCGCTCGCGATCGACGCGGGCGAGCTGCGCTGCGTGATCGGCCCGAACGGTGCCGGCAAGACGACGATGATGGACGTGATCACCGGCAAGACGCGGCCCGACGCGGGCAAGGTGTTTCTCGGCCAGACGATCGACCTCGCGCGGATGAACGAGCCCGAGATCGCGCGCGCGGGCATCGGCCGCAAGTTCCAGAAGCCGACCGTGTTCGAACAGCATCCGGTGTGGGAGAACCTCGAGCTCGCAATGCAGACCGACAAGGGCTGGCTCGCGTCGTTGCGCGCGAAGCTCGACCGATCCGCGCAGGCGAAGATCGAGGAGACGCTCGCGCTGATCGGCCTCGAAAGCCACGCCTTCCGCGCAGCCGGCGAGCTGTCGCACGGGCAGAAGCAGCGGCTCGAGATCGGCATGCTGCTGATGCAGCGCCCCGCGCTGCTGCTGCTCGACGAGCCGGCGGCCGGGATGACCGACCACGAGACGATGGAACTCGCCGAGCTGCTGAACACGCTGCGCGGCACCTGCTCGATGATGGTCGTCGAGCACGACATGGAATTCGTCGCGGCGCTCGCGGGCGACACGGGTCGCGTGACGGTGATGGCCGAAGGCGCGGTGCTCGCGCAAGGCACGCTCGACCAGGTCAAACGCGACGACGCGGTGATCGAGTCTTATCTTGGACGATGATGCGATGCTGAAGATCGATGCACTGAACCAGTACTACGGCGGCAGCCATATCCTGCGCAACGTGAGCCTCGCCGCCGACGACGGCAAGCTCACCGTGCTGCTCGGCCGCAACGGCGTCGGCAAGAGCACGTTGCTGCGCTGCCTGATGGGCGTCGTCGCCGCGAAAAGCGGCAGCGTGTCGTGGCGCGGCACGGCGCTCGGCGCGATGCCGCCCTATGCGCGCGTCGCGGCCGGGCTCGCGTACGTGCCGCAGGGTCGCGACATCTTTCCGCGGCTGACCGTCGAGGAGAACCTGCTCGTCGGCGCGGCGAGCCGCAAGGCGCCGTCGAAGGTGCCCGACCGCATCTACGACCTGTTCCCGGTGCTGAAGGACATGCGCGCGCGGCGCGGCGGCGACCTGTCTGGCGGCCAGCAGCAGCAGCTCGCGATCGGCCGCGCGCTGATGAGCGAGCCGCAGTTGCTGATCCTCGACGAGCCGACCGAAGGCATCCAGCCGTCGATCATCCAGGACATCGGCCGCACGCTGCGCCAGCTCGTCGACGAATCGAAGATGACCGTGCTGCTCGTCGAGCAGTACTACGACTTCGCTCAATCGATCGCCGACCGCTACTGGGTAATGAGCCGTGGCGAGATCGTTGCGGGCGGCGACGCGCACGAGATGGAAGCGAACGGTGTGCGAGAGCTGATCGCGGTGTAGCGGGAAAGGTGGCCCGGGGCGGCGTCGCTTCAGACCACCGAGCCGGAGCCTCGCCGAATAGCGCATGTCAGCCGCACGCCGGCGAAGCGGCACGCACCGGGAGCCGGCGTTGCCACGCCCTGCAACGCGGGCACCGAAGCGTATATTGTTGCGGTAGCATCCTCGTTCCCCGCGCCCGTCCCCTGCTTCCCGCCGATGTCCGCCCCCGATTCCCACGCCCCGCTGTCCCGCCCCGCCGTCGCCAAGTCGTGGCGCGGCCGCCTCGAACTCGGCTTCGAGCGGCACGGCGCGCGCACGACGCTCGCACACCGGCTGCACGACGGCCCGCTGCGCGTGCAGCGGCCGCTGTATCCGGAAGGCGATGCGATCTGCCACGCGGTGATCGTCCACCCGCCGGGCGGCGTCGCGGGCGGCGACCGGCTCGACATCGACATCGCGCTCGGCGACGGCACGCATGCGGTGCTGACGACGCCCGGCGCGACCAAGTGGTACAAGTCGAACGGGCTGGATGCGACACAGCGCATCGGCATCACGGTCGGCGAGCACGCGAGGCTCGACTGGCTGCCGCAGAACAACCTGTTCTTCGACGCGGCGCATGCTTCGCTCGACTTCACGGTAAAACTCGGCGCGGGTGCCACTGCGATCGGCTGGGACGCGTCGCAGCTCGGCCGGCAGGCGGCCGGTGAAACCTGGGCGGCGGGCCGCATCGCATCGACTTCAGCGCTCGTCGATGCCGACGGCCGGCCGCTCTGGACCGAACGCGCGCTGCTCGATGCGCACGACCCGCTGCGCGGCGCGCTGCAGGGTCTCGCCGGCTTTCCCGCATACGGCACGCTGTGGGCTGCCGGCACCGCATGCGACGCCGCGCTCGCCGAATCGCTTGCCGCGCGGATGCCGTTCGATGCCACGCTGCGCGCGGGCGCGACCTGCGTGACGCCGGGCGTCGTGCTCGTGCGTGCGCTGTCGACGTCGATGGAAGCGCTGCAGCGCCATTTCACCGACTGCTGGCTGCATCTGCGGCCGATCGTGCACGGCGTCGACGCACGACCGCTGCGCCTCTGGCAAACCTGAGCGCGGTCGCGCCACGCACCGTTTCGGCGCAGCGTCGCAACCGGCGCTGCACGTTGCCCATGCATCGCGCACCACGAGCGCGCATCGCACTGCGTTCCATGCACATGGCACGCGCCTTGCTCCTTACATAACCGATACACGACGCACGCAAAACAGCGCGGTGCTACGATGGCCCGCGCGTTCGCACCGTTGCGCGCGCACCGATAAAAATTACGTTTTCCTGAACGTTTGCCTTCATGAAACTGACTCCCCGAGAGAAGGACAAGCTGCTGATCTTCACGGCGGCGCTGCTGGCCGAGCGCCGTCGCGCACGCGGCCTGAAGCTCAACTATCCGGAGGCGGTCGCCTTCATCACCGCCGCGCTGATGGAAGCCGCGCGCGACGGCAAGACGGTCGCCGAGGTGATGCATTACGGCACGACGCTGCTCACGCGCGACGACGTGATGGACGGCGTGCCGGAGATGATTCCCGACATCCAGGTCGAGGCGACCTTCCCCGACGGCACGAAGCTCGTGACCGTCCATCACCCGATTCCGTGAGGCCCCGCATGATCCCCGGCGAAATCCTCACCGACGACGGCGAACACGAACTGAACGCGGGCCGCGCGACGCTGACGCTCGTCGTCGCGAACACCGGCGACCGCCCGGTGCAGGTCGGCTCGCACTACCACTTCTTCGAAGTCAACGACGCGCTGGCGTTCGATCGCGCGGCCGCGCGCGGCTTTCGCCTGAACATCGCGGCCGGCACCGCCGTGCGCTTCGAGCCGGGCCAGACGCGCACCGTCGAGCTGGTCGCACTCGCGGGCGATCGCGCCGTCTACGGTTTTCAGGGCAAGGTGATGGGGCCGCTGTAAGCCGCGCCCCGCTCTTCAGGAACAGCACGACATGACACTACGCTTGAGCCGCCGCGCGTACGCGGAAATGTTCGGGCCGACGACGGGCGACCGCGTCCGGCTCGCCGACACCGAGCTGCTGATCGAGATCGAACGCGACTTCACGACCTACGGCGAGGAAGTGAAATTCGGCGGCGGGAAAGTGATCCGCGACGGCATGGGCCAGTCGCAGCGCGTCGCCGCCGACGTGCCCGACACGATCATCACGAACGCGGTGATTCTCGATCACTGGGGCATCGTGAAAGCCGACATCGCGATCAAGCACGGTCGCATCGCCGCGATCGGCAAGGCCGGCAATCCGGACATCCAGCCGGGCGTGACGATCGCGATCGGCGCCGCGACCGAAGTGATCGCCGGCGAAGGGCTGATCGTGACGGCCGGCGGCATCGACACGCACATCCACTTCATCAGCCCGCAGCAGATCGACGAGGCGCTCGCCTCGGGCGTCACGACGATGCTCGGCGGCGGCACGGGGCCGGCCACCGGCACCAACGCGACGACCTGCACGCCGGGCCCGTGGCACATGGAGCGGATGCTGCAGGCCGCCGACGGCTGGCCGATCAACCTCGGCTTTCTCGGTAAGGGCAACGTGAGCCTGCCGCAGCCGCTCGTCGAGCAGATCGCGGCCGGCGCGATCGGGCTGAAGCTGCACGAGGACTGGGGCACGACGCCCGCCGCGATCGACAACTGTCTTTCCGTCGCCGACGACACCGACACGCAGGTCGCGATCCACACCGACACGCTGAACGAAGGCGGCTTCGTCGAATCGACGGTCGCCGCGTTCAAGGGCCGCACGATCCACACGTACCACACCGAAGGCGCGGGCGGCGGCCATGCGCCCGACATCCTGAAGGTGTGCGGCGAGTCGAACGTGCTGCCGTCGTCGACCAACCCGACGCGCCCGTACACGATCAACACGCTCGACGAGCATCTCGACATGCTGATGGTGTGCCATCACCTCGATCCGTCGATCGCCGAGGATCTCGCGTTCGCGGAATCGCGGATCCGCCGCGAGACGATCGCGGCCGAGGACATCCTGCACGATCTCGGCGCGCTGTCGATGCTGTCGTCCGATTCGCAGGCGATGGGCCGCGTCGGCGAGGTGATCATCCGCACCTGGCAGACCGCGCACAAGATGAAGGTGCAACGCGGCGCGCTGCCGGAAGACAGCACGCGCAACGACAACTTCCGTGCGAAGCGCTACGTCGCGAAGTACACGATCAACCCGGCGCTCACGCACGGCATTGCGCACGAAGTCGGCTCGATCGAGCCCGGCAAGTGGGCCGACCTCGTGCTGTGGGAGCCGGCGTTCTTCGGGATCAAGCCGTCGATGATCCTGAAGGGCGGGATGATCGCGATGGCGCAGATGGGCGACCCGAACGCGTCGATTCCCACGCCGCAGCCGGTTCACTATCGCGAGATGTTCGCCACCCGCGGCGGTGCGCTCGCGCGCACGTCGCTGACCTTCGTGTCGCAGATGGCCGCCGATGCGGGCATCGCGGAGCGCTACGGCCTCGCGAAGCGGATCGTGCCGGTGCGCAACTGCCGCAACGTGACGAAGGCCGACATGATCCACAACGCGTGGCGCCCTTCGATCAGCGTCGACCCCGAAACCTACGACGTGATCGCCGACGGCCAGTTGCTCACCTGCGAGCCGGCCACGGTGCTGCCGATGGCGCAGCGCTATTTCCTGTTCTGATCCGATTGCCGGCTTTCGATTCATGCGCACTCTCGACAAACGCATTGCCCCGAACGTGAAACTCGCCGCGTCGCTCGTCGCGCGCGCGCCGACGCTCACGCTCGCCTACGACGCCCGCTGCAAGAGCCGCCTCGCGGCGACGCTCGACACCGGCGAGGACGTCGCGGTCCTGCTGCCGCGCGGCACGATCCTGCGCGACGGCGACGTGCTGGTCGCCGACGACGGCGCACTCGTGCGCATCGCCGCGGCGCCCGAGACCGTACTGCGCGTGCGCGCCGCCGATCCGCTCACGCTAATGCGCGCCGCGTACCACCTCGGCAACCGTCACACGCCTGTCGAGATCGGCGACGGCTACCTGAAGCTCGAAGCCGACCCGGTGCTCGCGGACATGCTGCGCCGGCTCGACACCCAGGTCGAGGAGACCCTTGCACCGTTCCAGCCGGAAGCCGGTGCGTACGGCGGCGGCCACAAGCACGGGCACGACGCGACGTTCGCCGAGGATTACGCGCTCGCGCAGCAGGTGTTCGGCGAGCATCACGGTCACGCGCATTCGCATTCTCACGACCACGACCACGACCACGACCACGACCATCAGCATGGTCCCGGTTGCGCGCACGGCCACGGCCATGACCACCACTGAACTCGTCGCGCTGCTGCACCTGGCATCGCCGGCGCTGCCGATCGGCGCGTTCAGCTATTCGCAGGGGCTCGAAGCGGCGCTCGACGCGAACCTGATCCACGACGCGGATACCGCGCGCGACTGGATCGCGAGCGGCCTGACCGACGTGCTCGCGCACGGCGAGCTGCCGTTCCTTGCGCACCAGCTCGCGCGCTGGCACGCGCACGACGCGCCGGCGCTCGCCGCCGAGAATGTGTGGTTCATCGCGAGCCGCGAATCGGCGGAACTGCGTCGCGAGACCGAACAGATGGGCTGGTCGCTCGCGCAGCTCTGCGCGAGCGACCAG
>NZ_JAAGPG010000349.1:0-9063 GCF_017104665.1 Burkholderia sp. Se-20378
GGGGAGCGGTTGCCGCTCGGGCACGGCGGGGCGGGCCGGCGGGCCTGGCGACCCGACACGGCCGCGCAGGCACTGGGCGGCGGGCAGGTCGCGCGCGTCGCGCTGATCGGCGCGCTGCTGTCCGGCGCCGGCCTGCGCCTGCTCGACGAACCGACCAACCATCTCGATGCGCCGGGCCGCGCGTGGCTGCGCGCGGCGCTCGACGGCTGGCGCGGCGGCGTCGTCATCGTGAGCCACGACCGTGCGCTGCTCGCCGACGTGCAGCGCATCGTCGAGCTGACGCCGCAAGGCGTGCGTTCGTACGGCGGCAACTACGCGCTCTACCGCGCGCAGCGCGACGCGGAGCAGGATGCCGCGCAGTCTGCGCTCGACAACGCGCGTGCCGAACGCGGACGCGTCAGGCGCAGGCTCGAACAGGAACACGACACGATCCAGCGCCACGCGGCCGCGTCGCTGCGCGAGGCGAAGACGGCCAACCTGTCGTCGGGGGCAAAACAGAGCCGCAAGGGCGCGGCGCGCAACATCATGGGTACGGTGCGGCGCCACCAGAATGAATTCAAGGCGACGCTCGACGAACGCGTGCAGGAAGCGGCCGCGCGCGTCGAAGCCGATACGCCCGTGCTCGTGTCGCTGCCGGGCACCGAGGTCAGCGCGCGCCGCCAGCTGTTCACGCTCGACCGCGCGCAACTGCCGTGGCGCATCGCCGGCGATGCCGACGCGATCACATGGTCGGCCAGCGGCCCGGTGCGCATCGCTTTGACCGGCCCGAACGGCTGCGGCAAATCGACGTTGCTGCGGATGCTCGCGGGCGAGCTTTCGCCCCGTTCAGGCGCCTGCACGACGCACGTGAGCGCCGCGTATCTCGACCAGCGGCTTGCGCTACTCGATTCCGATCGTTCGATCGTCGAGCAACTGGGGCTGCTCGATACGCCGCTTGCCGAAGGCGACCTGCGCAGCCGGCTCGCGCTGCTGCAGCTCGATGCGGTGCGCGCGACGCAGCCGGCACGGCAACTGAGCGGCGGCGAACGGCTGAAGGCCGCGCTCGCGTGCGCGTTGTGGCGCGGCACGCCCGCGCAACTGCTGTTGCTCGACGAGCCGACCAATCACCTCGATCTCGAATCGGTGCGTGCGATCGAAGCCGCACTGGCCGGCTTCCCCGGTGCGATCGTGGTCGCGTCGCACGACACCGCGTTTCTCGCGGCGCTCGACCCGACGCACACGATGCAATGGCATCGCGACGGGTGGCGCTACGAACCCGTCGCATGAGGGACACGCAGCGGTGTCAGTCGGCGGTACGGAACCGCAGCACGCCGTCGTCGCCCTGCTCGCGTACGAGTTCGCCCGCGAGCCACAGCAGGTTCAGGTGCGCGAGCGCCTCGCCGAGCGCGAACGTCATCTGGTGGATGTCGAGTTCGCGGCGGCGGAACATGATCGGCACGATGTCGGCCGCACTCATCGGCTTTTCCGCGCACGCGACGCGCACTTCGGCCAGGCGCGCGTCGTGGTGTTCGCGCAGTTGCGTGATGCGCGTGCGCACGCCGCGGAACGGCTTGCCGTGCGACGGCAGCACCAGCGTATCGGGCGCCATCGTCTCGTAGCGGCCGAGCGACTGCAGGTACAGCGCGA
The DNA here is from genome assembly GCF_017104665.1 of Burkholderia sp. Se-20378. Taxonomy (NCBI): domain Bacteria; kingdom Pseudomonadati; phylum Pseudomonadota; class Betaproteobacteria; order Burkholderiales; family Burkholderiaceae; genus Burkholderia; species Burkholderia sp. Se-20378. The sequence continues at coordinate 1,627 of NZ_JAAGPG010000349.1, forward strand.
GCGGGTTCGCTTCCGGTTCGAGGTCGAACACGGACACGTTCGTCGAGATGCGCGGCAGCACCATGTCGCCGGAGATCAGCACGCCGTCCGCTTCGCTGTGCAGCGCGCAATGTTCAGGCGAATGACCGAAACCCGTCACGACGCGCCAGGTGCGCGCGCCGATCGTCACCGCGTCGCCTTCACGCAGGCGCCGATAGCGCGGCGGCACGGCCGGCACGAGATCCGCGTAGTAGCTGCGGCGGTTGCGCAGCTTGTCGAGCGCGGCCGGATCGGTGAGCCCATGGCGCGCGAAGTGATCGGCCGCGGCCGCGCCGCCTGCGTTCGAGCCGTTGCCGGCCGCCATCAGGCAGCCGAACATGTACTCGCCGAGCGTCATCCACAGCCGCACGTTCCAGCGGCCCTTGTCGCCGCCTTCGCACAGCCAGTTCGCGAGGCCGAAGTGATCGGGGTGGCAGTGCGTGACGAGCACGCGCAGCACGGGCAGGCCGTCGAGATGCGTGTCGAAGATCTGCTCCCAGTGCGTGCGGATCGCATCCGACGAGATCCCGCAATCGACGATCGTCCAGCCAGCCTGCCCGTCGATCTCGTCGCGCAGCAGCCAGAGGTTGATGTGATCGAGCGAGAACGGCAGCGGCATGCGCAGCCAGCGCACGCCGGGCGCGACCTCGAACGTGTCGCCCGCGGCGGGCAGCGTGTCGGCGAAGGGATAGTCGAGTTGGTGTTCCAGTGCGTTCATCGGTGGGGCGTCTCGTCGTTATCGGTGCGAATGCGCGCCGGCGGCAGGCCGTGGCGGGCGTTCCGTCGATTCTATCGCCGTCCCGGGGAACGCGTGCCCGGCGGCCGGCGCCCCGTCAAAAAAAGTTCGTGCCAGAATCGGTTCCGTACCCGTATCTTTACGCGAAGATGCCCCGAACGGCCTCCAACGGTGGACAACCCGCCGCTTGCCGGCCGGCCGCGCATCGCCGCGAAGCCCTTGAACCGCCCGCTTGGGCGCTAAAATGGCGAGTGCTTACAGCCCCTCCCGAACGAGCCTGCACGCGATGAATCACTTCCCCAAACTGCTGTCTTCGCAGATCGGTTTCGACGTCGCGCAGACGATGCTCGAAAACTTCGACCGCCACTACCGGATCTTCCGCGAGGCGGCCGTCGAGGCGAAGACGCTGTACGAGCATGGCGACTGGCACGGGCTGCAGCGGCTCGCGCGCGAGCGGATCACGTCGTACGACGATCGCGTGAAGGAATGCGTCGAGGTGCTGGAAGACGAATACGACGCGGAGAATATCGACGACGAAGTGTGGCAGCAGATCAAGCTGCACTACATCGGCCTGCTCACGTCGCACCGCCAGCCCGAGTGCGCGGAGACCTTCTTCAATTCGGTGTGCTGCAAGATCCTGCACCGCTCGTACTTCAGCAACGATTTCATCTTCGTGCGCCCGGCGATCTCGACCGAGTATCTGGAGAACGACGAGCCGGCCGCGAAGCCGACCTACCGCGCGTACTATCCGGGCACCGACGGGCTCGCGACCACGCTCGAGCGGATCGTCACGAACTTCCAGCTCGAGCCGGAATTCGACGATCTGCCGCGCGACATCGCGTGCGTGATGCAGGCGATCCACGACGAATTCGGCCACTTCGACGAAGCGCCGAATTTCCAGATCCACGTGCTGTCGTCGCTGTTCTTCCGCAACAAGAGCGCGTACATCGTCGGCCGCATCATCAACGCCGACCGCGTGCTGCCGTTCGCGGTGCCGATCCGCCACGTGCGCCCGGGCGTGCTCTCGCTCGACACCGTGCTGCTGCGCCGCGACCAGCTGATGATCATCTTCGGCTTCTCGCACTCGTATTTCCTCGTCGACATGGGCGTGCCGTCCGCGTACGTCGACTTCCTGTGCACGATCATGCCCGGCAAGCCGAAGGCGGAGATCTACACGTCGGTCGGCCTGCAGAAGCAGGGCAAGAACCTGTTCTATCGCGACCTGCTGCACCATCTGTCGCATTCGAGCGACCGCTTCATCATCGCGCCCGGGATCAAGGGCCTCGTGATGCTCGTGTTCACGCTGCCGTCGTTCCCGTACGTGTTCAAGATCATCAAGGATCACTTCCCGCCGCCGAAGGAAACGACGCGCGCGCAGATCATGGAGAAGTACCAGCTCGTGAAGCGCCACGACCGCCTCGGGCGGATGGCCGACACGCTCGAATATTCGAGCGTCGCGCTGCCGATCGCGCGGCTCGACCACGCGCTCGTGCGCGAGCTGGAAAAGGAAGTGCCGTCGCTGCTCGAATACGAGGACGGCAATCTCGTGATCGAGCACCTGTACATCGAGCGCCGGATGACGCCGCTCAACCTTTATCTGCAGAACGGCTCCGATAGCGACGTCGAGCACGGCGTGAAGGAGTACGGCAACGCGGTGAAGGAGCTGATGAAGGCGAACATCTTCCCCGGCGACATGCTGTACAAGAACTTCGGCGTCACGCGCCACGGCCGCGTGGTGTTCTACGACTACGACGAGATCGAGTACCTGACCGATTGCAACGTGCGCCGCGTGCCGCCGCCGCGCAACGAGGAAGACGAGCTGTCAGGCGAACCGTGGTATACCGTCGGCCCGCACGACATCTTTCCGGAGACCTACGGACCGTTCCTGCTCGGCGACCCGCGCGTGCGCGACGTCTTCATGAAGCATCACGCGGACTTTTTCGATCCCGCGCTGTGGCAGGCCAGCAAGGACAAGCTGATCCAGGGCGAACTGCCCGATTTTTACCCGTACGACACCGCGCTGCGCTTCCGCATGCGCTACCCCGCGCGCTTCGGCGCGACGGACCAGAACGATGGCGCGGGCGACGCACAGCGCGCCGCCTGACGCCCGCTACACCGCACCGATTGCGACCCGATTTCCGCCAACGGAAGCCACACCGATGAACACCCAAGACAATCCGCTTTCACACCTGTTCGACAACAACGACGCCTGGGTCAAGCACAAGCTCGAAGACGACCCGCAATTCTTCGCGCGTCTGGCCGACCAGCAGGCGCCGGAGTATCTGTGGATCGGCTGCTCGGATTCGCGCGTGCCCGCGAACGAGATCATCGGCCTGCCGCCGGGTGAAGTGTTCGTCCACCGCAATATCGCGAACGTGGTCGTGCACAGCGACCTGAACTGCCTGTCGGTGATCCAGTTCGCGGTCGACATCCTGCGCGTGAAGCACATCATGGTCGTCGGCCACTACGGCTGCTCGGGCGTGAACGCCGCGCTGCTCAACCGCCGCGTCGGCCTCGCCGACAACTGGCTGCATCACGTGCAGGACGTGCGCGAACGCCACTCGGCGCTGCTCGACGCATGGCCGGTGGGTGAAGCGCGCTATCGCCGCCTGATCGAGCTGAACGCGATCGAGCAGGTCGTCAACGTGTGCCGCACGACGATCGTCAACGACGCGTGGGCGCGCGGCCAGTCGCTCACCGTGCACGGGCTCGTGTACGGCGTGCACGACGGCCGGATGCGCAACCTCGGGATGGCCGTGTCGAGCTTCGAAGCGCTCGACGAGACCTACACGCGTTGCGTGGCCGCGCTCATCGCCGGCGGCGAGCATGCACCGGACAACGACATGATCGCGGCAGACGCCGCACGGCTCGAGGGCGTCGCGCAGGCTGTCGCCGCCACGCTGAAGCCGTGCGACGACGCGAAGTAACGCCACCGCCTGCGCGGCGGTCACTGCGCAGGCGTACAGTCGTGCCACCCAACGAACGAATCTGATCCCGGCGCTGCCGCCACGGCGGCGCCAAGCAAAGGAGCGACGAGCATGAAAACCGCATTGATCGTCGGTGCATCGCGCGGCCTCGGCCGTGAATTCGTCCGCCAATACCGGCGCGACGGCTGGAACGTGATCGCCACCGCGCGCGACGACGCGTCGCTCGACGCGCTGCGCACGCTCGGCGCGCAAGCGCATGCGCTCGACATCACGCAGCCCGAGCAGATCGCGGCGCTCGGCTGGAAGCTCGACGGCGAGCGACTCGATGCAGCCGTGCTGGTGTCGGGTGTGTACGGGCCGCGCACCGAGGGCGTCGAGACGATCACCGCTGAGGATTTCGACGCGGTGATGCATACGAACGTGCGCGGGCCGATGCAGTTGCTGCCGATCGTGCTGCCGCTGGTCGAGGACGCGCGCGGCGTGCTGGCCGTCGTGTCGAGCCGGATGGGCAGCATCGCCGAGGCGACCGGCACGACCGGCTGGCTATACCGCGCGAGCAAGGCCGCGCTGAACGACGCGCTGCGCATCGCGTCGCTGCAGACGCGCCATGCCGCCTGCATCTCGCTCCATCCCGGCTGGGTGCGCACCGACATGGGCGGCGCGCAGGCCGCGATCGACCCGGAAACCAGCGTGACCGGCATGCGCCGCGTGATCGCCGAATCCGGCGCGGACGTGTCGCAGGCAAACGGCCGTTTCTTCCAGTACGACGGTATCGAGCTGAGCTGGTAAGCCGCCGACAACCTTGCGTCGTTAATTCCCGTTTCGCATGATTTCGAACCGACCTGACGCGTGCCCGTGCGGCGGCGCGTCCCCCGCTCCCGCCGGCAAAGCGCCGGCGCCCCGCTATGCGGCCTGCTGCGGCCGCTTCATCGACGGCGGCGTAGCCGCGCCGACCGCGCTCGAGTTGATGCGCTCGCGGTACAGCGCGTACGTGCTCGGCGCGACTGACTACCTGCGCGCGACCTGGGCCGCGCGCACCTGCCCGCCGGATCTCGACACCGACCCCGAAGCGCCCGACGCGCCGCGCTGGCTCGGCCTCGCGGTCAAACGCCACGCGCCGCTCGACGAACGGCACGCGGAGGTCGAGTTCGTGGCCCGCTACAAGGTCGGCGGGCGCGCTCACCGGCTCCACGAGACGAGCCGTTTCGAGCGCGACGAGCACGGTTTCTGGCGCTACGTCGACGGTGAAGTAAGTGAACGTTGACAAATAGTTGCTGTGTCAGACGCCGGGTAATTCCCGCATTGCACAACCCCATTTTGTCCAGCTACGATGACCTCGAATTGGTCATGTTGCATGGCAGGGCTTACGAATGGCGTTCAGCAAGGTATTGGTGGGATGGATGGCGGCGTGTGCGCTGTCGGCCGCTCAGGCCGGTACGCTGCCGAGCGCCAATACGGGAACGGGCGCCGGCGCCAGCGGGTCGCTCGCCCACGCCGAACGCTTCGATTACGGCGATTCGAACCTGCCGCAGGTCGCCGCCGACCTGAACGAACAGATCCTCCGCATTCCGGCCGACGCATCGGGCTCCGTCACGCTCGAGGCCACACTCTTCAAGCCGAACGGCCCCGGCCCGTTCCCGCTCGTCGTATTCAATCACGGCAAGAACACCGGCGATCTCCATCTGCAGCCGCGCAGCCGGCCGCTCGCGTTCGCGCGCGAATTCGTGCGCCGCGGCTATGCGGTGATCGCACCGAACCGCCAGGGCTTCGCGGGGTCGGACGGCACGTACCAGCAGGAAGGCTGCAACGTCGGCAAGAACGGCCTCGCGCAGGCGGCTGACGTGGACGCGACGGTGCGCTACATGTCGCGCCAGTCGTATGTCGATGCGTCGCGCATCGTCGTCGCCGGCACGTCGCACGGCGGCCTCGTCTCGGTCGCGTACGGCACCGAAGCCGCACCGGGCGTGCGCGGCATCATCAACTTCTCCGGCGGGCTGCGCCAGGACCTCTGCGACGGCTGGCAGAAAAACCTCGTCGACGCGTTCGACCAGTACGGCGCGCACACGGCCGTGCGGTCGCTGTGGCTGTACGGCGACAACGACTCGGTGTGGACGCCCGGGCTCGTCGCGCAAATGCACGACGCGTACGTTTCGCACGGCACGCAGGCCCGGTTCATCGATTTCGGCCGCTACAAGGACGACGCGCACCGGCTGATCGTCGACCGCGACGGCGTGCCTGTATGGTGGCCGGCCGTCAACGCGTTCCTCGCGCAGCTGAACCTGCCGACTTCGGTGCGCTACGCAGTTGCGAACCCGCACGAGCCGAAGGCAAGCGGCTATGCGTCGATCGATTCGGTCAACGCGGTGCCGTACGTCGACGAAGCCGGCCGCGAAGGCTATCGCCGCTTCCTGAACCAGCATCCGAGCCGCGCGTTCGCGGTATCGTCGGAAGGCGCATGGTCGTGGGCCGAAGGCGGCGACGACCCGATGGCGCTCGCGCTCGACAACTGCACGAAGCAGGGCGCGGGTTCGTGCCGGCTGTATGCGGTCAACGACCGGGTCGTGTGGAACACGACGCAGACGGCCGACAACGACGACGGCAACGCACGCGACACCGGTACGCCGGCGCTGGCTTCGCGTTGACGAGCGGCGGCCTTCGCCGCCGTTTTTCGTTTTTCTCCCCTCCTCCCTTTCGTCGCTTCGCGACCGCGCTGCGTGCAGCGTGCGGTGTTCGCGACGGATGTCGCACACGCGGCACGCCACGCATGCCGGTGTGAACCCGCCATCGCGCCGCGCCCTGTCCGGCTTCCCTTCGCCGCCCGCGCGTCGTCATTCTTTTCGATCACGTGGGGCCACATCATCCCGCACCGCCGATTCACCCCTTCGCTCCCCGATTTTTCACCGCGCCGCCCCGCCCGACCCACGATTTTTTTCGGTTGGGGGGTCTCACTCGAACGTCGTCATCTGCGGTCATTTCGAGGCTTCTGAACCGTACCGTCCCGAGCCGCCCCGATCTGCGCAGAACTCCCGCCCCGCAAGGCTTTGCGGTGTTTGTAACCGGTAGTGCAACGGGTCGCGGAACACGCTAATCTCAGCGCGATTCGTGTCTCGCCGCGCGGCATCCCGTCGATGCCGCGCGGCCGTTTTATCCCCCGGAGCCGCCTTGAGTACGCCAGCCACCGACGACTGGGTCGCGCGCAGCCTGCGCGCGGTCTGGCATCCCTGCACCCAGATGAAGCATCACGAGCGCCTGCCGCTCATCCCCGTCGCGCGCGGCGCAGGCCTGTGGCTGTACGACCGTGACGGCCGCCGCTACTTCGACGCGATCAGCTCGTGGTGGGTCAACCTGTTCGGCCATGCGAACCCGGACATCAACGCGGCGCTGAAGGACCAGCTCGACACGCTCGAGCACGCGATGCTCGCCGGCTGCACGCACGAGCCCGCGATCGAGCTCGCGGAGCGGCTGCACGTGCTCACCGAGCGCACGCTCGGCCATGCGTTCTTCGCGTCGGACGGCGCGTCGGCGGTCGAGATCGCGCTGAAGATGAGCTTCCACGCGTGGCGCAACCGCGGCCGCGCGAACAAGCAGGAATTCGTCTGCGTCGCGAACAGCTATCACGGCGAGACGATCGGCGCGCTCGGCGTGACCGACGTCGCACTGTTCAAGGACGCGTACGACCCGCTGATCCGCCATGCGCACGTCGTCGCGTCACGCGACGCGCGCGGCGCGCTGCCGGGCGAAACGGCCGCCGACGTC
>NZ_JAAGPG010000350.1:0-8922 GCF_017104665.1 Burkholderia sp. Se-20378
TCAGCACCATCGCGACGCCCGCGATCATCATCGTCAGGCTCGACACGACGCCTTCCTCGCTGCCGATCTCGCGCGCCTTCGCGGTGCCCACGCCGTGGGCGGCCGCGCCGAACAACGCGCCGCGCGCCAGCCGCGTGCGCATCGGCACCAGCGCGAGCACCAGCTCGCCGAGCAGCATCCCGCAGATGCCGGTCGCGATCACGAACAGCGCGGTGAGATCCTTCGGTGCGTGGATCTTGTCCGACACGGCGAGCGCGAACGGCGTCGACACCGAGCGCGTCATCAGCGAGCGCTGCAGTTCAGGCGACAGGTGCAGCAGCTTCGCGAGCAGCAGCGATCCGCACACGCCCGCGCCGATCCCGACCGCGACGCCGACCGACAGCGACAGCCAGTGGCGGCGGATCAGGTCGCGATAGTCGTAGATCGGCACCGCGAACGCGATCGTCGCCGGGCCGAGCAGCCACATCAGCCAGCGCGTGTCGTGGAAGTAGACCGAATACGGGATGCCGGTCAGCAGGACGAGCAGCACCAGCACGCCCGGCACGAACACGAGCGGCGAGAACAGCAGCGTCTTCTTGTACGCGTAGAGCCGCTTCGACGCGAAATACAGCACGACCGTCAGCACGAAGCAGCCGAACGAGATCGCGGTGTTCGCCTGGTCGGCGGACAGGTTCGACAATGCGGCAAGCATGGCGGGCTCCGGCTTAGTGGGCGGACGCGGCGCTCAGGCGCGTGCGGCGGCGTTCGGCGAACACGCGCTGCGCGGCGAGCCGGCGCTCGAGCTTCGCGGCGAGGTCGACCGCGACGGCCACCGCGACCATCACGAACGCGGTACCGGCGAGCATCACCAGCGCGATGCGCCAGCCGTCCTCGCGGAACAGCCCGCCGTACTGCACGGCCGCGACGGCGGCCGGCACGAAGAACAGCAGCATGTCGGACAGCAGCCAGTTCGCGCCGTCCTTCACCCATGCGGGTGCGACGCGGCCCGAGAACAGCAGCACGAGGAGCACCGCGAGGCCGATCACGCCGGACGGAATCGGCAGCCCGACCTTGCGCACGGCCCAGTCGACCGCCATCCACAGCGCGCCGAGCGCGGCGGCCTGCAGCGCGATCCGGCCCGTGCGCGCGAGGCTGCCCGAAGCGGCGGGGCGAGTGGCGAGTGCGGCGGTCGGCTTGGTCATGGCGGGCTCCCTACAGATATTGCGTCGATGGTGGGAGTATAGGGTTTCCCCTAACCATAAATAAAATGACTTGTCTCTATCCTTGTCATTCCAATTCGGAATTCGTTTTGATCGCCGCACCAATTTGGGGAGTCATCGATGGAATTGCGCGCGCTGCGGTACTTCGTCGAGGTGGTTCGCCAGCAGAGTTTCACGGCGGCCGCCGACAAGCTGTTCGTGACCCAGCCGACCATCAGCAAGATGGTGAAGGCGCTGGAGGACGAGATCGGTTCGCCGCTGCTGCTGCGCGACGGCCGGCAGATGGTGCTGACCGACGCGGGGCGGATCGTGTTCCAGCGCGGCCAGGACGTACTCGCCGCGCAGGCGCAGCTGCAGTCGGAGCTGAACGATCTCGGCACGCTCGGGCGCGGCGAGCTGACGATCGGGATCCCGCCGCTCGGCGGCTCGCTGTTCACGCCGATCATCGCCGCGTACAAGCAGCGCTACCCGAACATCGAGCTGAAGCTGTTCGAGCAGGGCGCGCGGATGATCGAGGCCGCGCTGACGTCGGGTGAGCTGGAGCTGGGCGGGCTGCTGGAGCCGGTCGATCCCGGCACCTTCGAGCGGCTGCCGATGGTGCGCGCGCCGTTGTGGCTCGTCGCCCCGCGCGAGTCGCGCTGGGAGGATCACGCGGCCGTGCCGCTCGGGGATCTCGCACGCGAGTCGTTCGTGTTCTACGCGGAAAGCCTCGCGCTGCACGATGCGGTGCTCGACGCGTGCCGGCAGGTCGGCTTCACGCCGTCGATCGTGAGCCGCAGCGGCCACTGGGATTTCATGGCCGCGCTCGTGCATGCGGGGGTCGGCATCGCGCTGCTGCCCGAGCCGTATTGCCGGCGCCTCGACGCGGGCCAGTTCACGTGCCGGCCGATCGTCGAGCCGGAGATCACGTGGGCGATCGCGCTCGGCTGGCTGAAGAAGGGGTATCTGTCGCACGCGGCGCGTGCGTGGCTCGACGTGGCGCGGGCGACGCTGCCGATCGCGCCCGGCGATGATCTCGCGTTCGGCGGGTTGCGGGCGAGGGAGTGAGGCGCAGCGCGCAATCGGACGCGCTGGATCGACAGCTTTGCTCGCCACCCTCGATCACGTCGGCTTGGTTTGGTTTGACGATGCGAGAAGGCGAGCGCGCCCGCAAGACGCCCCAGCGCCAGCCGACAGTCGCGCCGCCTTCAATGCCCCATCGCCGGCCCCGCGCCCTTCCTCGGCTTCGTGATCCACACGAGCCCTGCGAGCGCACCGAACATGAACGCCGACAGCAGGAAGAAGTCGTTGGTCGCCATCATGAAGCCCTGCTGCGTGACGAGCTGGTTGAGCTGCGCATTGGCCGTCTGGCCGACGATGCCGAGCTGCGACAGCGCGCCCTGGTAGTCGGTCGTGCTCTGCGCATACACGCTCACCGATTCCGACAGCCGTGCGTGGTGATAGATCGCGTCGTTCTCCCAGAACGTCGAGCTCGCCGCGGTGCCGATCGCGCCCGACAGCGTGCGCAGGAAGTTCGACAACCCCGACGCGCTCGCGAGCCGGTCGTCGGAGATGCTCGACAGCGTGATCGTCGTCATTGGCACGAAGAAGCACGCGACGCCGATCCCCTGCACGAGACGCGGCAGGATCACATGGTTGAACGGCACGTCGAGCGTAAACGTCGAGTTCCAGATCGACACGCCGGCGAACACGATGAACGCGAAGCTCGCGACCATCCGCAGGTCGAGCCGGTGCATGTTGCGGCCGATCAGCGGCGACAGCACGAGCGCGAGCAGCCCGACCGGCGCGGTCGCGAGGCCGGCCTTGCCCGCCGTGTAGCCCATCACCGTCTGCAGCCACAGCGGGAAGATCACGACCGAGCCGAAGAACGCCATGAAGCCGAACGAGATGATCATCGCGCCGAGCGCGAAGTTGCGGTCCTTGAACAGCGACAGGTCGACTACCGGCTCCTTCTCGGTCGCCTCCCACACGAGCATGAACGCGAGCGACACGACCGCAATCAGCGCGAGCGCGACGATGAACGTCGAGTTGAACCAGTCGCGGTCCTTGCCGAGGTCGAGCATCATCTGCAGGCACGACACACCGATCACGAGCAGCGCGAGGCCGATCGCGTCGATCCGCTGCTTCGACGTCTTCGTCTCGCGGCCGCGCAGCAGGAAGTACGCGCAGGTCGCCGAGAAGATGCCGATCGGCAGGTTGATGTAGAAGATCCACGGCCACGTGTAGTTGTCGCTGATCCAGCCGCCCAGCAACGGGCCGAAGATCGGTGCGACGATCACCGTCATCGCCCATAGCCCGAGCGCGAGCCCGCGCTTAGCGGGCGGGTAGCTGCGCATCAGGATCGTCTGCGACAGCGGCACCATCGGCCCCGACACGAGGCCCTGCAGCAGCCGGAACGCGATCAGCGTCTCGAAGTTGTTCGCGAGGCCGCACAGCGCCGAAGCGACCGTGAACGCGAGCACCGACAGCGTGAACAGCCGCACCTCGCCGACCCGCCGCGCGAGCCAGCCGGTGAGCGGCACCGCGATCGCGGAAGCCACCGAGTACGACGAGATCACCCAGGTGCCTTCGCTCGTCGCGACGCCGAGGCTGCCCGAGATGGTCGGCACCGCGACGTTCGCGATCGACGTGTCGAGCACTTCCATGAAGGTGCCGAGCGCCAGCCCGACGGTGAGCAGCGCGAGCGCACCGCCGGACAGCGGCGCGGGTTCGGCGGCGGGGGAGGCGGCGGATGCCGTGGTGGCGGACATCGGAATCTCCTAGACGCGGCGCGCGCGACGCGCCGGCACAACGCACGGGTGTGCGCCGCAGCGCAGCCCGGCCGGGTGGAACGGATAAAGGGAAAAAGGGAGCGCGTGCCCTGTCATCTTCTGCCCAGACAGATAAATAAGCGAATGCTTAACCTAGACATGGGGCCTCCGCGCACATCAGCAGTCCGCTTCGTCGTCGGGTTTCGGGCAACCGGTCGAGCCGGGCCCATTGGCGATGAAGCGCTGCAGCAGGCCCGTGAGCGTCACGAGCTCGTCGGCCGAGAAACCGTCGAGCTGCGCGTTGAGCGCGGTGGCGATCAGCGACGGCAGCGCCCGGGCGGCTTCGGCGCCGCGCTCGGTCAGCGTCAGCTCGATCATCCGGCGGTCCTGCTCGCTGCGCGAGCGTGCGACCAGCCCCTTGCGTTCGAGCCGGTCGAGCATCCGTGTCATCGAACCGCTGTCGTACGACATCTTGCGGGACAGCTCGAACGGCGTGCGCGCATAGCCGCGCGACAGCAACAGGATCACGCCGATCTGCTGCGCGGTGAGGTCGAGCGGCTCGAGCGCTCGGTCCATCCGCTCGACGAGCGCCTGCTTCGCCTTCGACAGGTAATAGCCGAGGCTCGTTTCCAGCGCGATGTTCTCGGGATCGTAAAGGCCGCCGGTCATGCGATTGCGCACACAGCAATAGTGCGTTTCGGATTTAAACGCGCCCAGTATCTTGAAAATTGATTGCTTAGTCAATATTATTTGAGGCAACCAGTTACGACGTGCATGTTGCACTGCCGGAGACTATGTTCTGACCGATGCGCCCGCGCTGCGGGCACCCCGAGGATGTTCGCGATGCTGTTCCTGAAAAATGCCGCCGGCGCGCTGCGCCGCAACCTGACCGATACCGCTCATCATGCGTTTTCCGGGCCGCACCGCGGCTGGAAGATCGCGCTGTACGTGACGATGCTGGTGGTACCGGGCGGCTCGCTCGCGGCGCTCGGGTTCGCATGGTTCGATCATCGCCGGCAGCGCAACGCGAAAGACGGCGCTCGCCGCACCGGCCAGCCGGCCGCGACGGAGCCGTCGACATGGCGGTCCGCCGCCGAACCGCTCCCGCTGCCCGCGCGCTGCCACTGACAGCGCGCGTCTCCCGCCTTCCTGACTGCTCGGACTGAGCGCCGGCCGCGTCACGCATGGCCGGCGTCGCACACCTGTCTCCCGTCAGCGAGCCGTAATGGCCGGTAAACCGGCCGCTCGCGCCGGTAACACATTCCTGTCGCCACGCACCGTACCCTTGGGGCTGCGCAGCTTTCCCGCCGTCAGTTACCATTTGTCCGCCAGCGGCACGACGACCGCATCGCGCGACGCCGCTCGCCGGCCGTCGCGCCCAGACAGGAAAACCACCATGCCGTACGCCTCCCTCCCGCGCGCCCTTCGCCCGCTGAGCGCCGCCGTCGCCGCCGCGACGGCCGTGCTGCTCGCCGGCTGCGCCGTCGGGCCCGACTATCACCGGCCCGACACGTCGATCCCCGCCGCCTACAAGGAAGCGCCGGCCGGCTGGAAGGTCGCGCAGCCCGCCGACCGCACCGACCGCGGCGCGTGGTGGACGGTCTACAACGATCCGCAGCTCGATGCGCTGATCGGCAAGCTCAACGCGTCGAACCAGACCATCGCGCAATCGGCGGCCGCGTACCGGCAGGCGCGTGCGCTCGTCACCGAGGCGCGGGCCGCGTATTTCCCGACCGTCGGGCTGACCGCGTCGGGCTCGCGCGCCCGCACGCCGCGCACGTCGGTGTCGTCGGGTTCGTCGTCGAGTTTCGGCAGCAGTTCGTCGATCAGCAACAGCTACAGCGTCGGTCTCGACGCGAGCTGGGAACCCGACCTGTGGGGCAAGGTGAGCCGTACCGTCAGCGCGCAGCGCGCCGGCGAAGCAGCCGCCGCGGCCGATCTCGCGAATGCGCGGCTGTCGCAGCAGGCGCTGCTCGCGCAAACCTACTTCCAGCTGCGCACGTCCGATGCGCTGCAGAAGCTGCTGGACGACACCGTGAAGTCGTACGAACAGTCGCTGAAACTCACGCAGAACCAGTACGCGCAGGGCGTCGCCGCGCGCGCGGACGTGATCCAGGCGCAGACGCAGCTGCAGAGCGCGCAGGCCGCGTCGATCGACAACGGTGTGGCCCGCGCGCAGTACGAGCATGCGATCGCGACGCTGATCGGCGAACCCGCGTCGACCTTCTCGCTGCCGCCGAATCCGCTCACCGCCGAGCCGCCGATCACGCCGGTCGACGTGCCGTCCGCGATCCTCGAACGCCGCCCCGACATCGCGGCGGCCGAGCGCCGTGCGGCGGCCGCGAACGAGCAGATCGGCGTCGCGATCTCCGCGTTCTTCCCGACCCTGACGCTGTCGGCCACCGGCGGCTTCCAGAGCTCGGTGTGGTCGCAGCTGTTCACGCTGCCGGCGCGCTTCTGGACGGTCGGCCCTCAGCTCGCGGCCACGCTGTTCGACGCCGGGCTGCGCGCCGCGCAGACCGACGCCGCGCGCGCGACCTACGACCAGGACGTCGCCGCGTACCGCCTCGCGGTGCTCACCGCGTTCCAGGACGTCGAGGACAACCTCGCGTCGCAGCGCATCCTCGCGCAGGAAATCGACGTGCAGCGGCAGGCCGTCGACAGCGCCGAGCATTCGCTCGCGATCGTCACGAACCAGTACAAGGCCGGCACGGTCGCCTACCTGAACGTGCTGACCGCGCAGACCACCGCGTTCACCGCGCAGCAGAAGCTCGCGACGATCGCCGGGCAGCGGATGACGTCGTCGGTCGGACTCGTGAAGGCGCTCGGCGGCGGCTGGAACGTCGCGGAGATGGCGCGCGAGAACGGTGACATGGCGGCGCCCGTGCCGGCGTCCGGTGCGGCCGCGCCCGCGCCCGCGGCCACCGCACCGTCGGTCGCCGCGCCGCTCGCGCAGAAGTAGGAAGGAAAGGGCGACGCGCGCGTCAGCGCTGCGCGTCGCCGAAGATCAACGAAACCTCGTTGTTGCCGATCGGGTGGCCGAGCAGGTTCAGCAACCCCGCGAGGTTCGCCTGCTGCTCCGGCGCCGAATGCGCGGTGCCGCGGAATGATCCCTGGCCCGGGCCGAAGCTGCCGTGGCCGTCGAGGAACAGCGGGCCCTGCGTCGTCGACAGGTCGAGATCGGCGCCGGCCCCCTTCGCCTGCAGCACCGCGCGGTACGAACCGAGCGGCTTCACGCGCGACACGCGCGAACTCATCGAGTCGATCGTCATCGTCAGCTGGCCGAACGCGTTGTTGCCGATCAGCCGCCAGTCACTCCAGCCGAGCCGCACGTCGCCCTGGAGGTCGAGCGTGTTGAACGGCGTGCCGAGCCCCGCGAGCAGCGACGCAGGCACGGCCATCGTGCCCGCCGACAGCACCGCGCCGCGCCACGTCGCGTCGAGCGTGACCGCATCGGGCATCGCCTCGGTCTGCCGCATGCGCATCTGCACGCGCCCGGTCAGCAGCGGCCAGAAGCCCGTGGTCCATTCCACCCGGCCCGGCAACAGCGTCGCCGCGCTCTGGTCGGCCCCCGGCGCGAGCATCAGCGTGCCCGAACCGTGCCACAACGACCCGTCGGGATCGACGAGATTCACATGCCCACCGGTCGCGCGCGCGAACTGCGGCGCGATCCACGCGGCCGGCGCGAGTGCGACGAGCGTCAACGCCGTCGCCAGGCCGCCCGCCAGTACCCACGGCAATACGGTGGCGAGCCGCTTGATCCCCGGCCTCATCGGCCGGCCGCCACTTGCGTCGTCCAACTGCGTCATTTCTGCGTAGACGGTTGCATCACGGCCGTCAGGTCGACCTGGCCGTCGTCCTTCAGCGCCGTTGCATGCGCCTCGCCGACCTGCACCTTGAATTGCCGGCGCGCATCGTCGAGCCACTGCGTCCACGCCGGGAACGACACGTTCTTCATCTGGACCTGCACGCCGTTGCCGACGATCTGCAGCTGCGCGCCCTGCAGCCCGTGATCGGACAGCGACGCGGTCAGCGCATCCTTGAGCGCGAGGCCGGTCGGCGCCACGCCCTGCGCGGCGGCCGTCAGCGACTTCGCCTCGTTTGCCTGCGCGGTCATCTGCGCAAGCTCGCGGCGCATCGTCGGCAGCTCGCGCTGGATCCGCGCGCGGCCGTCCTGCGCGGGCGACCACAGCACCGAATACGCGATCGCGATCGCCAGCACGGTGCCGCCCCAGCCGAGCAGCATCTTTTCGCGCTGGGAGCGCTCGCCCCAGAACTGGGCCAGCGTCTGGTTCAGTTGTTCCGTCTTCATGAGCGGCTCCGGATCGTCCATTTGCCCGTGTTGCTGTCGACTTCGCCGGACAGTCCGTTACGCGCGAGGCGCTGCGTGAAATCGGGATCGACCTTGACCTCCGGCTTGAAGCCGACGTCGAGCTTCCGGTCGTGATAGTCGAGCGACGCGATGCCGTTCAGCGGCAGCGCGCCCATCGAACGCGACAGCCCGCTCGACAGCGCGAGGAAATCGTTCGGCGACAGCTCGCCGGCCGCGAGGCGCAACTGGTCGAGCTGGCGCTGCATCTGCGCGGGCGGATCGAGCACCGTCGTCGTTTTCGGGAACGCGGACAGCAGCGTCTCGGTGATCTGCGCGGACAACGCATCGCGCTCGCGCGACAGCTTCCACCAGTGCAGGTTCATGCCGATCACCGCCACGCCGAGCGTCGCCGCAACGAGGGCGAGCGGCACGCGCAGGCGCTTCACCGTCGCGCGGTCGAAGCGCCACGGCTGCGATTCGAATTCGAACTGACACAGGTCGAACTTCTCGGTCAGCGCGCGCCGCGCGAACGCGTCGAACGACAGCGGCGCGGCGCCCGGCAGCAACGGGCCGCCATCGGTGCGCCCGACCGATGCCAGGCGAGGCTCCGCGCCCGGTTCGCCGAGTTCGTACAGTTCGACGAACCGGGCGCGGAGCCTCG
>NZ_JAAGPG010000351.1:0-8892 GCF_017104665.1 Burkholderia sp. Se-20378
TGGTTGCGGCTCTTTGCGCCGTCGCATCGGGCCGGCGTGCCGGCCGCATCGGAGCGCGTGAGCGAGCGTGCGACGGAGTAGCGGGCGGGGCGCGGTTGCGCCGCAAGCAGACGACCGGACAACGATCGCGGGGAAGTCTCGAACCGGCGCGCAACGAACCACCGCCACGCGCCGGCCTTCACGCTTCGCTTAGAACCCGCCCGACTTGATCAGCTGGTTGAGGTTCGCGATGTTCAGGCTGCCGAAGCCGGTCGTGTAATCCCAGCCGGTGCCTGCGTTGTAGCCATACCCCTGATAGCCGTTGTTCCCCGACACCACGTCGTAGCGCACGAGCGACGGGTTCGACGGAACGTCGGCGTAGAACTTGCCGGCCGGGAAGCCGAGGCCCGTGCCGTTCGCTGCGAGCAGGCGCGCCCAGAGGCCCGTGAAGATCGGCGCGGCGAGGCTCGTGCCGCCGATCTGCTGCAACTGGCCGTAGTTGTAGATGTACGCGCCGGTGCTTTGCGCCGCGTCGAACGACACGTCCGGCAGCTGGCGGTTGCTGCCCGACTGCCACGACGGCGCGGGCAGGATCGTGCTGACGCCGCCGCCCGTCGCCCACAGCTTGCCGTTGCCGTCGAGCCCTTCGTTCCACACGGTTTCATTCGAGAACGCGCCCGACGACGTCGTGTAGAGCGTCGTGCCGCCGATCGCGAGCACGTGCGGCGACGAAGCCGGCCACGACACCGTGTAGTTCGAGCCGTCCGGATAGCCGCGGTTGTTGCACTCGTACACGCCTTCGTCGCCCGACGAAACCGAGAACGTCTGCCCTTGTGCCGCAGCGGTCGTGAAGATCTGTTCCTCGGCGTCGATCGTGCCGTCCGCGTTCGCATCGGTTTCGCACCAGCCGAGCGATACGTTGATCACTTTCGCGGTGTTGTCCGACACGGCCTGGTTGAACGCCTGCGTGAGGCCGGTGTTGCCGCTGGCGTTGAGGTCGGCCATGTAGAACACGAGCTTGCCGACCTTGCCGCCGGCCGAGCCGACGATCGACTGGCTGTCGAGATCCCACTCGCCCTGGCCGTCCTGGTCGTCGGTGTAGGTGCCGCCCGAGCCGTTGGTCTGGACGGTCTGCGTCGAGACGGTGCTGTAACCGTTGCTCGACGTGAACTGCTTCAGGTCCTGCAGCGTCTGCGACACGCCGCCGATCGTGATGATGCCGACGGTGACGCCGGCTGCGGTCGGCACGCCGGTTGCGTTGTAGAGGCCCGGGAATTCCTTCGGATAGTGGCCGGTCGCCGTGCCGGCCGCGAGCGCCTGCGGCTTCGACACGTTGCCGATGCGCAGCAGCGGCCGCGCATGCGCGACGCTCTGCAGCCCGAGCACCGAGCCGACGACGTCGCCGAGCGCGCGCGGCACCTGTGCGGTCGACGTATTGGCGAAGCCCGAGCGGCCCGCGTATTCGAAGTGCACGAGCGACGTGTTGAATGCGGTCTTCACGGTGCCGGCCGTGCCACGTGCGGATACCAGCAACCGGTTCGGTGCGACCTCGACGTTCACGAAGCCGCTCTTGTGCAGATAGTCGACGACCGACTTCACCTGCGCTTCGGTTGGCGCGTAGTTGGCGAGGAACTGCGCGTGCGTGAGGTACTGGCGGTATTGCGCGCTGCCCGGCCGGTTCACGTCGCGCGACAGTTGCTTGAGCTGCGCGGCATTGCGCAGCTTCAGGCTGACGACGACGTTGGTCGTTTCGCCGGCCGCAAGTTCGAGCGACGGCGCCGCGCTGCGCGCCATCAACTGCGGGCCGGTCAGAAAGGCCTTCGTGTGGGTGTCGACCCAGTCCGTCGCCGCATGCGCTGCAGCGGCGGCGAACACGAGCGGTGCCACGCACGCAAGGCGGCGGGGCGACGGCAGGGGCAGGGCAAACCAGGCGTTCCTTTTCATCGGGAGTCCTTTTTAGGAGAGACGACGTTGCTGGAGCCCTCGACCCTTGTGGGATCGCGAGCGGTGACGAGCGTAGGGCGTCACCGCCGTTCAAGTAGCTGCCATTTTCCATAGCTGTCAGTTCTGACATCGGCGCGTGCGTGCGCATGCGTTGCGTCATTCGCGCAAGTGATCGCAGCAGGGGCGAACGGAACCGGTTCGCGATACGACGGCATGCAAGGCGCGACGCTCGCACGCACGAGTCGCTCGTTGCGGCGCCTGAGCGTGCACGATCGCGAAGCGGATCGATGCGTGAACGCATTGCGCACGACCGGTCGTTGCCGCGTGCCGCGTCGCACTATGTGGTCAAACGCAACGGCACGGCAGGAACGGATCGGCGCGTGCACAAAAAAGGGGCTGGTCGATCGCAAACGTTTCCCGAACTGTGGAACGGTGCTTCCGACAGTCTTGCGGGCTGCTTTCGGATTCCATGCTGCGGTTGCAAATTAGAGTAAAGACTCGAATTCGGCGGCGTGTGCGTGCCGACACGGTGGACGGCGGGCTCGCGCGAGATCGCACGACGCCGTTCGTGAAATTCCGCCTTGACGCGCGTCGATCAGCGGATATCCTTCGATTCATAACCATCGGGTTATGGATTTGGACATGCAGAACGCACACGACATGCTTTTCAGGACACTTGCCGATCCCACGCGCCGCGCGCTCTTCGAGCGGCTGTGCGCGGACGGCGAGCTGACGGTTGCCGCGCTGACGGCCCATGCGGGCGTCTCGCAGCCGGCCGTCTCGAAGCATCTCGGCGTCCTGAAGCAGGCCGGGCTCGTGAGCGATCGTCACGAAGGCCGGCAGACGCACTACAGCGCGCAGCCTCAAGCGCTGGCCCCGTTGATCGACTGGACGAGCCAGATGGCCGGCTTCTGGCAGAACCGGTTCGATGCCCTCGAAGATCTTCTGAAAAGGATGGACCAGTAATGAACCAGGCCACCACCGAAACGCGCTCCGTCGTCGTCGACCGGGAGCTGCCTCATCCGCCGGAGAAGATCTGGCGCGCGCTCACACAACCGCACCTGATCGAGGCGTGGCTGATGAAGAGCGACTTCGAGCCCGTCGCGGGCCGCGCCTTCAGCTTCCGCGCCGACTGGGGCTCGGTCGACTGCACGGTCCTGACGATCGAGCCGCCGCATGCGTTGTCCTATACGTGGGCCGCGTACGGCCTCGAAAGCGTCGTCACGTGGACGCTCACGCCGACGCCGGGCGGCACGCACCTGCGGATGGAGCAGGTCGGCTTCCGCACGGATCAGGAGCAGGCGTACCGCGGCGCGCAGCACGGCTGGGTCCGGTTCTTCGACGCGCTCGAACAGGTGCTGGCCCGCCCCGACGAAGGCACGGAGGCCCGCGCATGAGCACAACGGATCTCACGCCGTCGGAGCGCATCGACGCGCTGATCGCCGGCATCGCCGACTGGCGCGGCAAGACCTTCGCCGACCTGCGCCAGACGATCCTCGACGCGCAAGCGGGCATCGTCGAGGAATGGAAATGGATGGGCAGCCCCGTATGGTCGTGCGACGGGATGATCGCGGTGGCGAACGCGCACAAGGGCAAGGTGAAGGTGACCTTCATGCACGGCGCGCAGCTGCCCGATCCCGACCAGCTGTTCAACGACGGCCTCGACGGCAATGCGCGGCGCGCGATCGATTTCTTCGAAGGCGACAAGCTCGACAAGCGGGCGCTGAAGAACCTCGTACGCGCGGCGATCGACTACAACCGCACGCATCTGAAGAAGAACGCGCGGTCCGGCGCGGCTGCGAAGCCGCGCAGCAGCAAGGCCGCATGACGCGCACCTGACGCGCAGGCAAAAAAAAGCCCGACACGAGGTCGGGCATCCAAATCGGCCGCAACCGCCGCGAGGCGGCTGCGGCACCTGCAAAAGCAGGGCGCTTACGCTGCGAGCAGCGAGCGCAGCACGAACGGCAGGATACCGCCGTGCTTGTAGTAGTCGACTTCGATCGGCGTATCGATGCGCAGCAGCACCTGCACGCGCTGCGTTTCGCCGTTCTTGCGGTTGATCACGAGCGTGACGTCCTGCTGCGGCTTGAAGTCGTCGCCGAGGCCTTCGATGTCATAGGTTTCGTCGCCGGTGATGCCGAGCGACTGGATGCTGTCCGAGCCCTTGAACTGCAGCGGCAGCACGCCCATGCCGACCAGGTTCGAGCGGTGGATGCGCTCGAAGCTGCGTGCGATCACGGCCTTCACGCCGAGCAGTTGCGTGCCCTTCGCGGCCCAGTCGCGCGACGAGCCCGTGCCGTACTCTTCGCCCGCGAACACGACCGTCGGCGTATCGGCGCCGACATACTGCATGGCCGCGTCGTAGATCGACTGCTGTTCGCCGCTCGGCTGGTGGATCGTCAGGCCGCCTTCGACGCGCGAGCCGTCTTCCTTCGCCGGGATCATCAGGTTCTTGATCCGGACGTTCGCGAACGTGCCGCGCATCATCACGTCGTGGTTGCCGCGGCGCGAGCCGTAGCTGTTGAAATCGGCCTTCTGCACGCCGTTTTCCTTCAGCCACTTGCCTGCCGGCGAATCTTCCTTGATCGAGCCTGCCGGGCTGATGTGGTCGGTCGTGACCGAGTCACCGAAAATGCCCAGCGCACGTGCGCCCTTGACCGTCGGGATCGACGCAGCCGGTTCCATCGAGAAGTCGTCGCCGAAGAACGGCGGCTCGGCGATGTACGTCGACTTCGGCCAGTCGTAGACCTGGCCCGATTCGCCCTCGATCTTGCTCCAGAGGTCGCCCTTCTTGGTCAGCTTCGAGTAGTTGTCCTCGAACTTCTTCGGATCGAGCGCGAACTTGAGCAGCGCGTGGATTTCTTCGCTCGTCGGCCAGATGTCGCCGAGGTAGATGTCGCGGCCGCCCTTGCCCTTGCCGACCGGCTCGGTCATCAGGTCGCGCGTGATGTTGCCGGCGATCGCGTAGGCGACGACCAGCGGCGGCGACGCGAGGAAGTTCGCGCGGATGTTCGGGTGGATACGCGCTTCGAAGTTACGGTTGCCCGACAGCACGGCTGCCGCGACGATGTCGTTCTTCGTGATCGCTTCGTTCAGCTCCGGCGTCAGGTCGCCCGCGTTGCCGATACAGGTCGTGCAGCCGTAGGCCGCGACTTCGAAGCCGAGCTTCGACAGGTAGGGCAGCAGGCCCGTCTTCGTCAGGTACTCGGTGACGATGCGCGATCCCGGCGCGAGCGAGGTCTTGATCTTCGGATCGACCGTGAGGCCGGCCTCGACCGCCTTCTTCGCGAGCAGGCCGGCGGCCAGCAGCACGCTCGGGTTCGACGTGTTCGTGCACGACGTGATCGCGGCGATCAGCACGTCGCCGTTCTTCACGTCGACGCCGTTGCTCGTCGTGTATTGCGTGGCCAGGTCGTCCGCCTTCTTCGCGAAGCCGTTGTCCGCCACCGGCTTCGAGAACAGGTCGGTGAACGTCGACTTGACGTTGCCGATCTCGATGCGGTCCTGCGGACGCTTCGGGCCGGCCAGCGACGGTGCGACCGTTGCGAGGTCGAGCGTCACCGTCTTCGTGTAGTCGATGTCGCCGGCCTTCGGGATGCCGAACAGCTTCTGCGCCTTGAAGTAGTTTTCGAACGCGGCGATTTCCGCCTTCGTGCGGCCCGTGCCTTCGAAGTAGTCGATCGTCTTTTCGTCGACCGGGAAGAAGCCCATCGTCGCGCCGTATTCCGGCGCCATGTTGCCGATCGTCGCGCGGTCCGGCAGCGACAGCGACTTCGTGCCTTCGCCGAAGAATTCGACGAACTTGCCGACGACCTTCTCCTTGCGCAGCATTTCGGTGATCGTCAGCACCAGGTCGGTGGCCGTCACGCCTTCGCGCAGCTTGCCCTTCAGCTCGACGCCGACGACGTCCGGCGTCAGGAAGTACACCGGCTGGCCGAGCATGCCGGCTTCCGCCTCGATGCCGCCCACGCCCCAGCCGACCACGCCGATGCCGTTGATCATCGTCGTGTGGCTGTCGGTGCCGACGAGCGTATCCGGGTAGTACACGGTGTCGCCGCCGTCCGCCTTCTTGTGGACGCCGCGCGCGAGGTATTCGAGGTTCACCTGGTGGACGATGCCGACGCCCGGCGGCACGACCTTGAACGTGTCGAATGCCTGCATGCCCCACTTCATGAACTGGTAGCGCTCGTTGTTGCGCTGGAATTCCAGTTTCATGTTCAGGTCGAGCGCGTCCTTCTGGCGGAAGTAATCGATCTGGACCGAGTGGTCGACGACGAGATCGACCGGGACCAGCGGTTCGATCTTCTTCGGGTTCTTGCCCGTACGCTCCGCGACGCCGCGCATGGCCGCGATGTCGGCGAGCAGCGGCACGCCCGTGAAGTCCTGCAGCACGACGCGCGACACCACGAACGGAATCTCGTCGACGCGCTTCTCGGTCGGCTTCCAGTTCGCGAGCTGCTCGATGTGCGCTTCGGTGATTTTCTTGCCGTCGTAGTTGCGCAGCACGGATTCGAGCACGATACGGATCGACACCGGCAGGCGTTCGATCTTCGTCTTCAGTTCCTTGCCGAGCTGCGGCAGCGAGTAGAACTTGCCTTTGCCGGAACCGCTGTCGAATTCCTTGAGGGTCTTGTGGAGATTGTGGGCCATGGTGATTTTCCTGGGTTTAAGGCTAGGAAACAAAGTGTCCTGTAGATGACGGCTATATCACATACAGATCGACGTACTCATCGACCGGCATTGCTTCGAGCTTTGCCTGGTCCAGCGACACGTCGAGAATCGCTTGTTGCTGCTTTGCCGGGAAGCGGCGGGCAAGGTTGGTCCTGAACTTCTCGACCAGGAGCGGGACGCCTTCGGCCCGGCGCCGCCGGTGGCCGAGCGGGTATTCGACCGCCACCTCGGCAAGCTTCGACCCGTCCGTGAACTCGATCGTCAGTGCATTCGCGATCGAGCGCTTGTCCGGGTCGTGGTAATCCTTCGTGAACTGCGGGTCCTCGACGCACACGGTTTTCGCGCGCAGCGCGTCGATGCGGGGATCGGCGGCGGCCGAATCTTCGTAGTCGGCCGCGGTCAGCCGGCCGTACAACAGCGGCACGGCGACCATGTACTGGATGCAGTGGTCGCGATCGGCTGGATTGGCGAGCGGGCCCTGCTTGTCGATGATGCGGATCGCGGCCGCGTGCGTGCGGATCGTGATCCTGCTGATGTCGTCGGTCGTGCGGCCCGCGGCGGCGAGCTGCGCATGCAGCTGCAGCGCGGCCTCGGCAGCCGTTTGTGCGTGGAATTCGGCGGGGAACGCGATCTTGAACAGCACGTTTTCCATCACGTACGTGCCGTACGGGCGCTGGAAGCGGAACGGCTTGCCGTCGAACAGCACGTCGTAGAAGCCCCAGGTTTTAGCGGTGAGCGCCGACGGGTAGCCCATTTCACCCGTTTTCGCGATCAGCGCGAGGCGCACCGCGCGGGAGGTTGCATCGCCGGCCGCCCACGACTTGCGCGAGCCGGTGTTCGGTGCATGGCGGTAGGTGCGCAGCGCCTGGCCGTCGACGAATGCATTGGACACCGCATTGATCAGCTCGTCGCGCGTGAGCCCGAGCAGCCGGCCGACGACGGCCGTCGATGCGACCTTCACGAGCAGCACGTGGTCGAGCCCGACCGCATTGAACGAATTCTCGAGAGCGAGGCAGCCCTGGATCTCGTGGGCCTGGATCATCGCGACCAGCACGTCGCGCATCGTGAGCGGCTTCCGGCCGGCCGCGACGGCCGTGCGGGAAAGCCAGTCGGCCGTCGCCAGGATTCCGCCGAGATTGTCGGACGGATGGCCCCATTCGGCGGCGAGCCAGGTGTCGTTGAAGTCCAGCCAGCGGATCATCGCGCCGATGCCGAATGCGGCCTGGACGGGATCGAGCTGGAAGGACGTGCCGGGCACCTTCGCGCCGTTCGGCACGATCGTGCCGGGCACGACGGGGCCAAGCAGCTTGGTGCAGGCAGGGTAGGACAGCGCCTCGAGTCCACATCCGAGCGTGTCGATCAGGCAATGACGCGCCGTCTCCAGCGCGAGCGCGCTGTCGATGCCGGCATTCAGCACGTAGTCGACGATATCGACGAGTACCGTATCCGGAGCAGGGCGGACGTTGGAGACCGGGGCGGACATCGAGGGGCCGATGGGAACGCGCTTAGTTCGTTGCCGGCTTCAGCTCGTTCGACTGCGTCGGTGCCGGCGTGCCTTGCGTCATTTCCGGCGTCACGCATTCGTCCGCGAGGCGCTCGCCGCCGTTTGCGTCGGAGAACAGCATCGCCTTGGTCGGGATCACGATCAGCTTGAAGCCTGCTGCCGGATCGTAGAACGTGTCGGCGCCCGTCGTCGTGGCCTGACGCGGCAGCTTGTAGTTCTTCTTCGCCCAGTGAACCGTGACGACCTGGTCGCGCTTCATGTCGCCGGCGAGGTCGAACGACAGACCTTCCTTGCAGGACCACTTGACCGCGCCGTCCGGTACCGGATCAACCTTGGCTGCGGCACGTGCCTGGGCCTTCTTGCTGCGCGGGATGATGCGCTTGGCCGGCGCCGGGCGCTTGGCCGTTGCCTTCTTCGCGGTCGTCGTGGTCGTACCCTGGGCAAACGCGCTCGGAGCCGACACCAGCATCGTGGCGGACAAGGCGCCGATGGCGGTAGCGATCAGGAGTTTCTTCATGGAGTCAGAACCTTTCGATAATCAGTTGACAAGGGCCGGCAATCGAAGCTGCCGGCCGGTTTGAAACTGCACGCGCCCCGAAAGCGCGCAGCGGCCGCTATTTTCACCTATTTGGCCGCGCATATATCAGGTTTTCGGGCTCCGTTACGTTTTTTGTCGTTTCGCAAACCTCTATCCGGTTCGCGCGTCGTCGAATGCATGAAACTCGTGTATCGGCCGGCGGCGCGCGCTTACGGCGCGCGGCCCGCGGCGGCCGGGCCGAACAGCGGCGCGGCCT
>NZ_JAAGPG010000352.1:0-8858 GCF_017104665.1 Burkholderia sp. Se-20378
TAGGTTCGCACGACTACACGCTGCCCGCGTCGCCGGCGCTCGCGTCAGTCTCGCCGCCGGCCGCGCTCGATGCGGCGCACGCATACACGCTGCCCGAACTGATCGATCTCGCCGAATCGGCGAACCCGCTGACCCGTATCGCGTGGAACGATGCGCGTAACGCGGCGCTCGCGGTCGGCCTGGCCAAGACCGCCTACCTGCCGAGACTGTCCGCGACGGCCATGGGCGGGTACCAGGCGAACCACGGCTCGACGTCGTCGATCCTCGGCGACTCGTCGAGCAACTCCACCGTGCACGGCACCATCTCGGCGCTGTCGCTGCAATGGCTGCTGTTCGATTTCGGCGGCCGCGCGGCGCGCGTCGAAGCGGCGGAACAGGCGTCGATCGCGTCGAACGTCGCGTTCACGGCCGTACACCAGCAGGTGATCCACGACGTGACCGTCGCGTACTACCGCTACGAAGCCGCCCGCTCGCGCGCGCTCAGCGCCCAGCAGGGCCTCGCGAACGCGGACGCGATCCTCACGGCCTCCCGCGCGCGGCTCAAGCACGGCGTCGGCACGGTCGTCGAACTCGCGCAGGCGACGCAGAACCGCGCGCAGGCCAACCTCGCGCTCGTGCAGGCGAACGGCACCGAGAGCGACGGCTACCTCGCCCTCGTCTCCGCGCTCGGCATCTCGCCGCTGTCGAAACCGACCATCGCCGCGCTGCCGAAGCGGCCGCTGCCGCCCGCGCTCGGCTCGTCGGTCGACGCGATCGTGTCGGATGCGATCGCGCGCCGCCCCGACCTGCAGGGCGCGTTCGCGCTCGAAAAGGCCAATCGCGCGAAGATCAAGGCCGCGGAAGCCGCGTTCATGCCGAAGATCTTCCTGTCCGCGTCGACGTCGTACGCGAGCGGCGGCACGTCCATCTCCGCGCTGCCCGCGATCGGCGACCAGGCGCCGACCGTCAACCTGAACGGCAGCCGCTACGGCGGCGGCGTGTTCCTCGGCGTGACGATTCCGCTGTACGACGGCGGCCTGCGCTCGGCCGTGCTGATGCAGGCGCGCAACGATGCGGAAAGCGCATCCGCGCGACTCACGCGGACCAAGGAAGAGGCCGTCCGCCAGGTCGTCGCCGCGCAAAACGCGGTGCAGACGAGCCTTGCGTCGCACGACGCCGCGAAGGCGCTCGTCGATGCCGCGCAGACGAGTTACGACGCGGCGCTGACCGCGTACCGGAACGGCGTCGGTTCGGTCACCGATGCGACGATCGCGCAAAGCCAGTTGCTCGCCGCCCGCAACGCGGAGGTCGACAGCTATGCCGGGGCGCTGTCCGCTGCTGCCGCGCTCGCGCTTGCGACGGGGACGATCGGCTCGGCGCAGTAGCGCAACCGCCGCGAGGCGGTTGACGCATGCGCTCGCCGCCCACTAGAATGCCGCCCATTCTTCCTTCAGGAACCATCGTGGACAGTTGCAGCACTCCGTTGCGTGCGCCGCTTGCCGCCTGAACGCCTGTCCGACGCAGTTCTCCTGCCCGGCTCGCGTTCCGCGAGCCGCACGCCTACCGTTTCACACTGAATGACGCATTCGCGCGGTACAGTACCGCGCGATGACGGCTATCTTCGTGTCGCCTTCGGCCTTGCGCCGCAGCGACGCGAAACGGCACGCGCTCCTTGCACGGCAGGACAACCATGACTTTCGATTTCGCACTCCGTCTTTTCACCGCGTTCGCCTGCGGCGTCGCCATCGGCATCGAACGCCAGATGCGCCAGCGCACGGCCGGCCTGCGCACGATCACGCTCGTCGCGAGCGGCGCGTGCCTGTTCGTCACGCTCGGCGTGCTGACCGGCAACGGCGTCGCCGGCGTCACGCAGATCGCCGCCTACGTCGTGTCGGGCGTCGGCTTTCTCGGCGGCGGCGTGATCATGCGCGACAAGGGCTCGATCCAGGGCATCAACACGGCCGCGACACTCTGGTGCTCGGCCGCCGTCGGCGTGCTGTCCGGTTCCGGTCATTACGTGCCGGCGCTCGCCGGCACCGGCGTCGTGCTGCTCACCAATACGTTGTTGCGCAGTGTCAGCCAGGCGATCAACGCGACGCCGGTATCGAATGCCGATCTCGTGCGCGAATACCAGATCACCGTGATCTGCCTGGCTTCCGACGAAGTGCACATCCGCACGCTGCTGTCGAACGCGATGTATGCGAAGCCGCTGTCGTTCCAGAGCCTCACGAGCGAGGACGTGCCCGACCAGCCGGACCGGCTGAAGGTGACCGCGACACTGAAGCTGCATCCGAAGGATCAGCAGAAGCTCGAGCAGATCGCGAGCCGGATGAGCATGGAGAAGAGCATTTCCAGCGTGAGCTGGACCGCGAAGGAAGCGGAGCCGATGATGGAGTGAGCGGCCTGGCGGCAGCCGCATGTCGCGCTGCCGCCGTCACGCCCTGTCAGGGCGTCTCGATCAGCCCGGCCGAGATTGCCTTGACGACCGCCTGGACCTTGTTCGTCGCGCCCAGCTTCTCGAGGATGTTGTTGACGTGGAAGTTGACCGTTCGCTCCGAGATGCTGAGGATCTGGCCGATTTCGCACGCGGTCTTGCCTTCGGCCGTCCAGCACAGCACCTCGCGCTCGCGCGCGGTCAGCGTGACGCCCGCCGCCGGCGCCAGCTTCGGCACCACGAAGCGGCTCATCAGCGAATGCGACAGGTTCGCGAGCCAGTTCGTCTGCAACGTCAGCATGTTGATCTCGGCCGGCGTCAGCCGGTCGGCATGACGAGCGATACTCAGCAGACCGAACGCACCGCGGGCCGCCCAGCTCGACTGCGCGACGCCCACCGACAATCCGAAATCACGCGCGTCCTGCCACAGCGGGCACGGTTCGATCCGGTCGACGTCCGGCCAGACGATCATGTTGGTGCTGAGCGCGCCGTCGCGAACCGTCGAGTCGATCTCGATGTAGTTCTGCGCCTGGTAGTGCGTCATCCAGCCGTCCGGATAGGTATTGAAGATCGCGACCGCCGGCTTCGAAACGGGCAGCGGGACGCGAATGCCGTAACAGCAGTATTCGAATCCCAGCCGTTTGGAATAGGCGGCGATCCGCTGGAAGAGCTGCTGCTCGTCTTCCGCGGCGCTGAATTGTTGATAGGCATCCTGCCAGCGCAGTTCCATTCATTCTCCGACGACGTCACGCTGTCATACTTGTCAGGTTCCAGCACCCGTTCGACGCTGATACATTCCGCGCATGACTTCACCTTTGCTGCACCCGGTCCCCGGCCCGTCCCCGGACGGCTACGTACGCCTGTCAGAAGGCGCACTCGCCGTGCTTGCGTTCGACCATGTCGCAAGCGGCCTCGACACATCGCTGCTTGAGGAATTGCGCGACAGCGCAATCGACGCTCGCCTCGCCGGCTATACCGAATGGCATCGCCCGGCCAGTGCCGGCGTCGCTTACGTGACGATCGGCTGGGACTGGTATCTCGACCGCGCGACGGGCGCGTTCGTGATCGCGGGCGGCGACGTCCGCAGCAACGTGATGGCCGTCGACGCCACCGGCACCGACATCGGCATGTTCCGCACAGCCGCCGCGCTCACCGCACGGCTCGCGTGTATCGACTGGCCCGCCGCTGTCGCGTCAGCCCTGCTCGGCCACAACGACGCCTATCATGCCGGTCCGACGCTCCAGTGACAACTGGCTGCGCATCTATTCCTCTGACAATTTACGCGATGCTGGCGCTCTTTATAAGCAAAAGCGCCACGGTTTTCAATCCCGTTGATCAAGAAACCGTTACCACGTCCTAAACGGCATCTTTCCGACGTCACCCTGTAAGAGTTACCAGTTACAGCCCCCTCGTGCTGCGCGATGTAATGCACGCATACAAAAGCACAGATCCGAGGACACCATGCGGACCTTCGTTCACGAAGAAGGGCGGTTGCCACACGAACTTGCAGCGGATCTCGGGCGCTATCGGCGCCGTGTGTTCGTCGAACAGCTTGGTTGGGCGCTCCCGTCGGCGAACGAGAACTTCGAGCGCGACCAGTTCGATCGCGACGATACCGTGTACGTGTTCGCGCGAAACGCCGACGGCGACATGTGCGGATGTGCGCGCCTGCTGCCGACGACGCGCCCGTACTTGCTGAATTCGCTGTTCGCCGACCTGATCGCCGAAGACATGCCGCTGCCGCAATCGGCCGCCGTCTGGGAGTTGTCCCGGTTCGCGGCAACCGACGACGAAGGCGGGCCGGGCAATGCCGAATGGGCCGTACGCCCGATGCTCGCGGCCGTCGTCGAATGCGCGGCGCAGCTTGGCGCGCGGCAGTTGATCGGCGTGACGTTCGCGAGCATGGAACGGCTGTTCCGCCGGATCGGCATACACGCGCACCGCGCAGGCCCGCCGAAGCAGGTGGACGGACGTCTGGTGGTCGCGTGCTGGATCGACATCGATCCGCAAACGTTTGCAGCGCTAGGAATCGAGCCGGGGCAGACCGCCCGGCAAGCCATCGCCGCCTGAACCGGAACGCGCGTTTCTGTCAGGACGGCATCGTAACGAAGGAGAATCAACGTGGACCAGTCCCAGGTCTTTCGCGCGATGATGCCCGGGTTGACGAGCGCCAACGGCGCCCGCATCGCGGTCGCCTACCCGTCGTTTCCCCGGCCGCTGCCGCTCGTGCGGCTCGACCGTCGCGGCCTCGTGTTCCGTTCCGCCGGCGCCGCGCCGCTCGTCTGCGGGCTGCCGCGCGCGGCGACGCTACTGGTCGCGGACGAGCCGCTCTGCTCGCTGCGCCTCGTGATCCGCGACATCGCTCCGGCCGGCGAAGGCCGGCATGACCTGACGATGCAGCCGTCCGGCGCCGCCGGTGACGAACTGCTGTGGCATGCGTTGCGCGATCGCGAGCCCTACCGCCGGATTCGGCAACCGCTCGCGCCCGTCGACACGTCCATCACCACCGACGGCGAACCGCACGCGTCGGCCGGCGAAGCCGGGCCGCGCCCGTCACGCAGCGCGGCCTTCCGGCTGCCCTGCCACAGCGACGCGCTGTTCTTTGCCGACTGGCTCGAATATCACTTCGACGAATTGCGTGCGCTGTCGCAACAGCATGGGTCGCAACTGCAGCTCAACCAGCTCGAGCGGCAAGTGGCCGATGACGAAGTCGGCGTGCGCTTCGTCTACGACATCGACGGGCACGCGACGCGGCACGCGCTGACCGATTGCGCGCGCGAGGCCTGTGCATGGATCGAGACGGAGATGCGCGACAAGTACGCGTTACCGGTCGCGCAGGAGCGTTTCAAAGCGTTTGCGGCGCACGCCCGGGCTGGCGGTATGTGAGTGCGATGCAACAGGAAGTTGTATCGATACAACTAGGGCTTGCCATGCCTCGGGTTTTCCCTTAAATTTACGTCTGTCTCCTCCATGTCTCCAAACATGGATTCAGCCCGCTCAATGTAGCGGGCTTTTTCTTGCCTGCACACTTTGCGGGGCCATATCGCTTCCGCTCCGGCGCACTCGTCGGACGCGACGCACGGTGATGTCATCCGCTTGCCTCACGCAACGCGGATCAGCGGACTTATCATTGACCGGCCCGCCACTGCCCCGCCGAGGTCATCTTGCACGCCCATCTGCGCATTGCCCGCCCCGTTGGTAACCTCACCCGCACCGAGCGCATGTATCGCGAAGCATTCGAGCTGTCGGTGCTCTATCGCTTTGAAGATCACGACGGCTTTTCCGGCGTGATGCTCGGGCGCGACGGCCTCGACTATCACTTCGAATTCACGCACTGCCCCGATCATCCGATCGCGCCGTCGCCGACGCCCGAAGATCTGATCGTGTTCTACCTGCCCGATCGGCCGGAATGGGAAGCCGCGTGCGCACGCGCCACGGAACATGGCTTCATGCCGGTGACGTCGTTCAATCCGTACTGGGAAATATCCGGCCAGACTTTCGAGGATGCCGACGGCTACCGGATTGTGCTGCAGAACGGCACGTGGCGCTGACGGGCGAACACGTGTGAGCCGTTACGCGCCGGCCAGGCCGGCGGCGCGGGCGGCATACACGACGTGCCGACGCAGCGCGTGCCCTTCCGGCAACGCAGGATGGTCGAAATCGCGTGCGGGCAGACGCTGCATGCCGAGCCGCTGCATCACGTGCTGTGATCGCTGGTTGGTGTCGGCCGTCCACGCGAAGATCTCGCCAAGTCTGACCCGGTCGAACCCGTCGGCCAGTGCGGCGGCGGCCGCTTCGGCTGCGTAGCCCTGCCCCCAGGCGTGGCGCGCCAGCCGCCACATGATCTCGACGCACGGTGCCATCGGATGCGTTGCACGCACTTCGCGCGACAGGCCGCACACCCCGATCAACATCGCATCGACACGACGCTCGACTGCCCATGGGCCGAAACCGTGTGCATCGAAATGTGCGTCGAAGCGCGCGATGACGTCGCTCGCCTCGTCAACGGACATCGGACCGCGCGCGAGCCACGTGGTCACGTCCGGATCCTCATGCATCGCCGACAGCGCGCCCGCATCCGCCGGCCGCCAGCGGCGCAGCGTCAAACGTTCGGTTTCGATCTTCGACGGTGTGGACATGGGGGAGACGGGTCGTTCAGGCGACGCCACGCGAGCGCCGTCGCAAACCCGAAAGCGGAACGGACGAAGGGGAAATGGAAATCGTCGCCTTGGCCGGCGACGGTCCAGGGAGCAGGTGACGAGAAACGGGCGCCGGAGCGCCCGGGGCGATTACTCGTTTTCCTCGAAGTAATGCCCGAACTTCGTTTGCTTCGTGCGGATATAACGCTCGTTTTCCTCGCGCACGGGCACCGCAAGCGCGACGCGTTCGCAAACAGGAATGCCGTGCTTCGCGAGCGTGTCGAATTTGGCCGGGTTGTTGCTCATCAGCCGCACCGACGTCACGCCGAGGATCCGGAGGATCGCGGCAGCCGAGTCGTATTCGCGGGCATCGTCGGGCAGGCCGAGGTCGAGGTTCGCCTCGACGGTGTCGCGCCCCTGCTCCTGCAGCGCGTACGCGCGAATCTTGTTGCTCAGGCCGATCCCGCGCCCTTCATGGCCGCGCAGATACAGCAGCACGCCGCGGTCTTCGGCCGCGATGT
Organism: Burkholderia sp. Se-20378; assembly: GCF_017104665.1. NCBI lineage: Bacteria > Pseudomonadati > Pseudomonadota > Betaproteobacteria > Burkholderiales > Burkholderiaceae > Burkholderia > Burkholderia sp. Se-20378. The sequence continues at coordinate 7,074 of NZ_JAAGPG010000352.1, forward strand.
AGCGCAATGCGAGATCGAGTTGCTCGCCGCAGTCGCAGCGGTACGAGCCGAATACATCACCGGTCAGGCATTCGGAATGAAGGCGCGTCAGCACGGACTGCTCGCCGGCGACGTCGCCCATCACGAGTGCAAGATGTTCGGCATCGCTGCCGGATACGCGGAAAGCGTACGACGTGAACGTACCGTAGCGCGTGGGCAGCGACGCCGTGGCGACGAGCGTCACGCACTCGTCGGCCTGGCCGTTGCCCGGCGTGGGCGATTGGGGACGCGAAGACATCATGAATTCAATCGAAACGTTCAGGAATGTAGGAGTTGTGTGGATAGTGCGTGACCGGAGTTTACCGCTAATCTGGAATCGTCACGCGACTGCCGCCACCTGCACGGCTATACTGGGCTCATCGGGTGACAAGCATCGCACCCTGCCTGCCCAGCATCGACCTGCACACGGAGAAAGCGAATGAGCACGACTGTCGCGCAGCTTCTCAAGGCCAAGCCGGATTCGGGCCGCACCATCTATACCGTCACGAAGACCGATCTCGTCTACGACGCCATCAAGCTGATGGCGGAAAAGGGCATCGGCGCGCTGCTGGTCGTGGACGGCGACGACATCGCGGGCATCGTCACCGAGCGCGACTACGCGCGCAAGGTCGTCCTGCAGGACCGCTCGTCGAAAGCCACCCGCGTCGAGGAAATCATGACGGCGAAGGTGCGCTACGTCGAACCGTCGCAATCCACCGACGAGTGCATGGCACTGATGACCGAGCACCGGATGCGCCACCTGCCCGTCCTCGACGGCGGCAAGCTGGTCGGCCTCATCTCGATCGGCGACCTCGTCAAGAGCGTGATTGCCGATCAGCAGTTCACGATCAGCCAGCTCGAACACTATATCCACGGCACGCCCGCGGTCACGTCCGCCTGACCCACCCCAGCAAAAAAGGCCCAAACGCGCGAGCGTCTGGGCGGAAAGCCGCCGGAATGCGGCGACGGAGGTTCTGCTCCTGCGGGCGAATGACGCGCGCAACGGGGGCGCGTCTCGTCGATCAAGCGGTGCGCTCGGGCAGACCCGGGGACGTTCAGTTGCCGAAGTAGACCGAGTTCACGGGATTCGGTGCTTCGCGCGTCATGCGACGGCCGGCTTGGCCGGCACCCGTCGCCACGGCACCATAGCCGCTCGTATCGGCTTGCGCGAGCATCGGCTGGTTCGGTTGAATGCGTTGTTCCGCGGCCTGGATGTTGTCCGGATACTGCGAATCGCTCGCCAGCGGCTTGTAGCCGTTCTGTTCGAGTTGCACGAGCTCGGCCTTGACCTGGTCGCGCGTCAGCCCCTGCTCGGACTGTGCAAACGATGCGATCGGGGTGGCAAGGACGGATGCGGCGATAGCTGCGTAGATGACCGACTTCATGATTTACCTCCGGTATATGTTCTCTTATGGCGTCGCCTCGGCAGGACTGTCTGAAGCGATTGAATCCAGTGTAGTTCTCGCCGATCCAAGGGGAAACCCTTAGTTTGAACATACAGCGTTGCGATTTTGACAAAAATCGCCAGCAAATCCCGAACGATAACGTCGCAACTTGCTTCACCCGCACAACAATCGCTGACGAAATGCCGACAGCCAAATCACATATTCCGAAGGTTGTGTTGTAGAATCGTAAGGTTCTATTCGCCAGTCGATCTTCCATCCACCATGTACGCGCTCACGCCCCTTTCGGTTTCGCCGTCCGGCCCGGCCGGCGTGCGCGCGCGCGCCGGTCATCCGGCGCATCCCCTCGCTCGACGCACGGCCC
>NZ_JAAGPG010000353.1:0-8819 GCF_017104665.1 Burkholderia sp. Se-20378
TGCCGCCCCGGCGCGCCGAGGCGACGACGGCGATCGCGCGCCAGCACCGGTTACGCCGGTTGCGTCGACCGACACGATGCCGCCGATGGACGACATGCCGCCTGCCGGACCCGACGATTTCGCGTGGTTCGATGCGGCGCCGCCGGGCGCTCCCGTGCCGGTGGCCGAATCGCGTCCCGTTGGTACGCCGGTTGCCGCGCTCGACTGGGATGCGCTGGCCGCGCGCGTGGCCGACTGCACGCTGTGCCGTTTGTGCGAGAAGCGGACCAACACCGTGTTCGGCGTCGGCGACCGCGAAGCGGACTGGATGCTGATCGGCGAAGCGCCGGGCGAGAACGAGGACAAGCAGGGCGAGCCGTTCGTCGGCCAGGCCGGCAAGCTGCTCGACAACATGTTGCAGTCGCTGTCGCTCAAGCGCGGCGACAACGTGTACATCGCGAACGTGATCAAGTGCCGGCCGCCCGGCAACCGCAACCCGGAGCCGGACGAAGTCGCGAGCTGCGAGCCTTATCTGCAGCGCCAGGTCGCACTCGTGAAGCCGAAGCTGATCGTCGCGCTCGGCCGCTTCGCCGCGCAGACGCTGCTGAAGACGGATGCGAGCATTGCGTCGCTGCGCGGCCGCGTGCATGCGTACGAAGGCGTGCCGGTGATCGTGACCTACCATCCGGCGTACCTGCTTCGCAGCCTGCAGGACAAGTCGAAGGCATGGGCCGACCTGTGCCTCGCACGCGACACGTTCCAGCGCACGGAAGGCGGCGACGCGAACGGGCCGGCCGGACAATGACGACCGGCGCGGCGTTCGCATTCGTCGATACGCTGCACGACGTCGCGGTTCGGGATCTGGGCTGGCTGCTGGCCAGCCCGAGCCTGCTCACCGCGGTGCCGGACGCGCCGCTTGCGCGCCCGTGGCTGGATGCGGCCGGGCAGGCGGCTGTCGAAGCATGGCTCGCCGCGCTCGATGCGCAGCCCGAGCCGCTGCATCGTGCGCTCGACGGCTTCCGGCCCACCCGGCTCGGCCGTTACGCCGAATGCCTGCTCGAGTATTTCCTGACGCACGGGCCGTCGCTGCGGCTCGTCGCGGCCAATCTGCCGCTGCGCAGCAACGGCAAGACGCTCGGCGAAGTCGATTTTCTCGTCGATGCACCGGACGGGCAGCGCCTGCACTGGGAACTCGCGGTGAAGTGCTACCTGTGCGCGCCGGTGCAGGCCGGCGCTTCGCTCGCCGATTTCGTCGGCCCCAACCTCGTCGACCGGTTCGACCGCAAGCGCATCCGGCTACTCGAGCATCAGCTTCGGCTCGGCGATCGCGACGGGTTCGCGCGGCTCGGCTACGGCGCGCCGTCCGATGCGCAGATGTTCATCAAGGGCTGGTTGTTCTATCCGCACGGCGCGCCGTTGCCGCCGGTGTCCGCAGAAATCGCGCCGGATCACCCGCACGGCTTCTGGCTGACTCATGCGCAGTGGCCAGCCTGGGCGGCCGAGCAGCGTGCCGGTGTCGCGTGGAGCGTGTTGCCGCGGCTTGCGTGGCTCGCGCCGCGACGCGCTGCCGCCGATAGCGGATTCGACCCCGAACCGCTGGCGGCCGCTCTGGAACTGCCGTCCATACTGACGGCACGTGAGGCTCCCGCGCTGATCGGCATTCATGAAAAGGGCAGTGACGGCACGTGGCGCGAAATGGCACGCGGCTTCGTCGTGACGGACGACTGGCCGACGCGTGCGGAGGCGTTCGCTGCGCAGGATCACTGACGCCGCGTCAGCCGGCGCTCACCACCAGCGATGGAAGTGATGGACGGGGCCGACGCCGTGACCGACGTCGAGGTGGCCGCTCGCGGCGATCGCGCCGGTCAGGTAGGTCTTGGCTTCGCGCACCGCGCTTTCGAGGTCGGGCTGCTGCGGCAGCAGCGCGGCGATCGCCGACGACAGCGTGCAGCCGGTGCCGTGTGTGTTGCTGACCGGCACGCGTGCGCCGTCCAGCCGCACGGTGCGGGTCGCTTCGACGAGCCAGTCGGGGCTTGCGGACGCGTCGGGCAGGTGGCCGCCTTTCATCAGCACGGCGCGCGCCCCCGTCTGCAGCAATGCCTGGCCTTGCCTGACCATGTCGTCTTCGGTGGTTGCGGGCGCATCGTTCAGCAGCGCGGCTGCTTCGGGCAGATTCGGCGTCACGACCGTCGCGAGCGGCAGCAGCACATCGCGCAACGCGGCGACGGCGTCGGGCGCGAGCAGTGCGTGCGAGCTCTTGGAAATCATCACCGTGTCGAGCACGACGAAGCGCGGCGCGTATCGGCGCAGCGCGTCGGCGACCGCGTGCACGATCGCCGCGTTCGCGAGCATCCCGATCTTGACCGCATCGATGCGGATATCGCCGAACACCGCATCGAGTTGCGCGGTCACGAACGCGGCATCCGGCGCATGCACGCCTGTCACGCCGCGCGTGTTCTGCGCGGTCAGCGCCGTGATCACGCTCGCGCCATACGCGCCGAGCGCGGAAAAGGTCTTCAGGTCGGCCTGGATGCCTGCGCCGCCGCCCGAATCGGAGCCGGCGATCGTCAGGATGTTGGGTATCGGGTGCGTCATGAGGGCAACGCGCCGGTTCGAGAACCGGCGCCGGCGGACGGAAACGGGAAGTGTAGCGTCAGTGTCGCGATTCGCCGATCAGCGCGACCGAGTCGAACTGACGCTGGTTCGCCTGGTGGCGGCGCATCACGAGCCACATCGTCAGGCAGACGAACGTGCCGAACAGCACGATCACGACGCCGACCGGCACGTCGAGCCACACGAGCACCGCATACAGGCACAGCATCACGAGCACCGACAGGTTCTCGTTGAAGTTCTGCACCGCGATCGAGTGGCCGGCCGACAGCAGCACGTGGCCGCGATGCTGCAGCAGCGCGTTCATCGGAACGACGAAGTAGCCGGACAACGCGCCGACGCACATCAGGAAGATGTACGCGATGATCAGGTACACGGGCATCCGCAGGTGGCCGATGTGCACGGCCCAGTGCGACGGGAACAGGTCGCGCGTGTAGAACGCCATCAGCATCACCGCGATGCCCATGATGATGCCGACGGGCAGCACGGTCAGCGACTTCTTCAACGGGATCCGCGCGGCAGCGGCGATTGCGCCGGCCGCGACGCCGACGGCGACCACGGCCTGCAGGATCGCGCCTTCCGACAGCGACATGCCGAGCGACACTTCAGCCCACTTCAGCACGATGAACTGCAGCGTCGCGCCCGCGCCCCAGAACAGCGTCGTGACTGCCAGCGAGATCTGGCCGAGCTTGTCGCGCCACAGCACCATGAAGCAGTCGGCGAAATCGGTGAGGAGCTTGACCGGGCCGCGTTCCTGCTTCGGGTAGCGGGCGCCGGTATCGGGGATGCGCAGGTTGAACAGCGCGGCGATCACGTAGATCGCCATGATGATCGCCATTGCCGCTTCGGCGGGCGTGCCGATCCAGGCGGGCGTGTGCGCGATCACGTGCGACGCGATGTGCGGGCTGATCAGCGCGCCGCCCAGCACGGTGCCGAGAATGATCGAGCTGACGGTCGTGCCTTCGATCCAGCCGTTCGCGGCGACCAGCCGGTCGGCCGGCAGCAGCTCGGTGAGGATGCCGTATTTCGCGGGCGAATAGGCCGCCGCGCCGAAACCGACGATCCCGTACGCGATCAGCGGGTGGGCGCCGAACAGCATGATCATGCAGCCGACGACCTTGATCGAGTTGGTGATGAACATCACGCGGCCCTTCGGGCGCGAATCCGCGAAGGCGCCGACATAGGCCGCCAGCACCACATAGGACAACACGAAGAACAGCTTCAACAGCGGTGTCATCCAGTTGGGGGCGTGGAGGTCTTTCAGCAGGGCGATGGCGGCGATGAGGAGCGCATTGTCGGCCAGCGACGAGAAAAACTGCGCGGCCATGATGGTGTAAAAACCTTTTTTCATCTGATGCGATGCTTTCGTCGCTGCGGCAGGGCCGCGTAGGCCGCCTGGTATGCGATCGGCTTATTCCGTTCGAAATGGGTTGTGCGCACGGCTTTATAACATGAAAATACGCCAATTCGGACTAGCAAGATTCCCCGATCGTTCCGCAAATTGTCGGCTTCAGTGCTCAAAAGGCGCGGTAAGCTGATGATTCGCAAGCGTCTTTACGTAAATTTCCCATGCCGCGCCCGATCTCCGCCACCATCCATACCGCCGCTCTCGCGAACAATCTCTCCGTCGTCCGCCGCTTTGCCGGCCCGTCCAAGGTCTGGGCGGTCGTCAAGGCCAACGCGTACGGTCACGGTCTTGCGCGTGCGTTTCCCGGCCTGCGCGGCACCGACGGCTTCGGCCTGCTCGACCTCGACGAGGCCGTCAAGCTGCGCGAGCTCGGCTGGGCCGGTCCGATCCTGCTGCTCGAAGGGTTCTTCCGCTCGACCGACATCGACGTGATCGACCGCTACAGCCTGACGACAACCGTCCACAACGACGAGCAGATGCGGATGCTGGAAACGGCGCGGCTGTCGAAGCCCGTCAACGTGCAGCTCAAGATGAACAGCGGGATGAACCGGCTCGGCTACCTGCCGGAAAAATACCGCGCCGCATGGGAGCGCGCCCGCGCGTGCCACGGCATCGGCCAGATCACGTTGATGACCCATTTTTCGGATGCGGACAACGAGCGCGGCGTCGCCGAGCAGCTCGCGACGTTCGAGCGCGGCGCGGAAAACATCGCCGGCGCACGCAGCCTCGCGAACTCCGCGGCCGTGCTGTGGCATCCGGACACGCACTTCGACTGGGTGCGCCCGGGGATCGTGCTGTACGGCGCGTCGCCGTCCGGGCTGTCTTCCGACATCGCCGATACCGGGCTGAAGCCTGCGATGACGCTCGCGTCCGAGCTGATCGCGGTGCAGACGATCGGGAAGGGCCAGGCCATCGGCTATGGCTCGACGTTCTCCGCGCAGGCGCCGATGCGGATCGGCGTGGTCGCGTGCGGTTACGCGGACGGCTATCCGCGGGTCGCGCCCGAAGGCACGCCCGTGATCGTCGACGGCATCCGCACGCGGATCGTCGGTCGCGTATCGATGGACATGATTACCGTCGACCTGTCACCGTGCCCGCAGGCCGGTGTCGGCGCGCGCGTCGAGCTGTGGGGCAACGCGCTGCCGATCGACGACGTCGCTCGCCATTGCGGCACGATCGGTTACGAGCTGATGTGCGCGGTCGCCGGCCGCGTGCCCGTGCGCGCGGAATAAGGGCGTTGCGCGTGGCCAAACAGAAAACCGTATACGTCTGCAGCGAGTGCGGCGGACAGACCCCGAAGTGGCAGGGCCAATGCCCGTCGTGCCAGGCCTGGAACACGCTGGTCGAATCGGTCGCCGAGGCGCCGGCTGCCCATCGTTTCCAGTCGCTCGCGAAACGGGCGCCCGTCCAGCGTCTCGTCGACATCGAAGCGGCCGACGTGCCGCGCTTCTCGACCGGCATCGGCGAATTCGACCGCGTGCTCGGCGGTGGGCTGGTCCCGGGCGGCGTCGTGCTGATCGGCGGCGATCCCGGCATCGGCAAGTCGACGCTGCTGTTGCAGTCGCTCGCGGATATCGCGAGCGAGCGGCGCGCGCTCTATATCAGCGGTGAGGAATCGGCCGCGCAGATCGCATTGCGTGCGCAACGGCTGGCGCTGCTCGACGGCGGTGCGCCGGCGGATGAGCTGAAGCTGCTCGCCGAGATCCAGCTCGAGAAGATCCAGGCCGCGATCGATGCGGAGCGGCCGGACGTGGCCGTGATCGACTCGATCCAGACCGTCTATTCGGAAGCGCTCACGTCGGCGCCGGGCTCGGTCGCACAGGTGCGCGAGTGCGCGGCGCAGCTCACGCGCATCGCGAAGCAGTCGGGCACCGCGATCATCATGGTCGGGCACGTGACGAAGGAGGGCAACCTGGCCGGCCCGCGCGTGCTCGAGCACATCGTCGACACCGTGCTGTACTTCGAAGGCGACACGCATTCGTCGTTCCGGCTCGTGCGTGCGTTCAAGAACCGTTTCGGTGCGGTCAACGAACTCGGCGTGTTCGCGATGACCGAGCGCGGGCTGCGCGGCGTCGCGAATCCGTCCGCGCTGTTCCTGTCGCAGCACGAGCAGGTCGTGCCCGGTTCGTGCGTGCTCGTCACGCAGGAAGGTACGCGCCCGCTGCTCGTCGAAGTCCAGGCGCTCGTCGATACGGCGCACGTGCCGAACCCGCGCCGGCTCGCGGTCGGCCTCGAACAGAACCGGCTTGCGATGCTGCTCGCGGTGCTGCACCGGCACGCAGGCATCGCGTGTTTCGACCAGGACGTGTTCCTCAATGCCGTGGGTGGCGTGAAGATCACCGAGCCGGCCGCCGACCTCGCGGTGCTGCTTGCGATCCATTCGTCGATGCGCAACAAGGCTTTGCCGAAAGGGCTGATCGTGTTCGGCGAAGTGGGGCTGGCGGGCGAGATCCGGCCGTCGCCCCGCGGGCAGGAGCGGTTGCGCGAAGCCGCGAAGCTCGGATTCACGTCCGCGCTGATTCCGAAGGCGAATGCGCCGAAGCAGCCGATCGAAGGGCTGAACGTGATGGCGGTCGATCGGCTCGAGCAGGCGATCGACCGCGTGCGCGATCTCGAGTGACCGGCCCGGCAGGCGCCCGGGCCATGCGTGCGGGCGATCTGTCGCGTAATTCGCTGTAAAGAAGATGTAGGGTTCTGTAACCCGCCGGACATCGCTTTTCCCTATCCTTTGCCGGATTGTCGAACCGCGCAATGCGAAGGGATCCTATGTTGAAATCGTATGGGGAAGCGCCGAGCGGACGCCTTTACAACCTGCGTGGCTGCCGTGTGTCTGAGCCGATTCGCCAACCCTGGGGCGGCGGGTGCCGGATCGTCGAATGGATCGACGAAGAGGGGCGCCTCGCGCGCAAGGTCGTGTCCGAGGACGTGACGGAAGCGGAAGTCGCCGCGGCGATCCGGCGGCCGACCGAAGGGCGCCGGTACCTGATGGGCGACGACGAGCAGATGCCGCGCGATACATTGCCGCGACGCTGAGCCGGCGGCGCGGCGAGCTGCCGCGGAACTGAGTGACGACGGTAAGGAATGAACAGGCCGGGCTTTTGCGCCCGGCCTTGTCGTATCTGGGCCAGTAAAGGGCCCGATGGTTTGTCGAGGGGCATCGATACCAAGGTACCGCTGCCGCGAGGCAGCCGGCACGCCGGACCGACTGGTGTGCCGGCCGGCTGCGCCGCGACGGCGGTCAGCCGATCTGCTCGAGCTCTTCCTGCGCGGCGAGCCAATCGGCCTCGACTGTTTCGAGGCGTGTGCTGACGTCGCCGAGCTTGCGGATCGCATCGGTCAGTTCCGTCTTGCGCTCGGCCTCGTAGCTCGCCGGATCGGCGACGAACGTGTCGAGGCGCGCCTTTTCCGCGTGCAGCGTCTCCATTTCCTTTTCGAGCTTCGTGATGCGCGTCTGCAGCGGCTTCTTCAACACCGACAGGCGCTGCCGCTCCTCGGCGGCCTGACGCTTCTGGTCCTTGCGATTGGCCGCGGCTCCCGCGCTCGATGAAGCCGCGCTGTCGGCCTTCGCGGCGGCGCGCTGCTCGGCCGCGTGCTGCAGCAGCCAGTCGCGGTAGTCGTCGAGGTCGCCGTCGAACGGCTGCAGCCGGTGCTTCGCGACCAGCATGAACTGGTCGGTCGTCGCGCGCAGCAGGTGGCGGTCGTGCGAGACGAGGATCAGCGTGCCTTCGAACTGCGCGAGCGCCATCGTCAGCGCATGACGCGTTTCGAGGTCGAGGTGGTTGGTCGGTTCGTCGAGCAGCAGCAGGTTCGGCTTCTGCCAGATGATCAGCGCGAGTGCGAGGCGGGCCTTTTCACCGCCCGAAAACGGCCCGACCGGGGTGGTCGCCATGTCGCCCGAAAAGTTGAAGCCGCCAAGGAAGTCGCGCAGCTCCTGCTCGCGCGTGTCGGGCGCGAGCCGCGCCAGGTGCGCGAGCGGCGAATCGTCCTCGCGCAGCGTTTCGAGCTGGTGCTGCGCGAAATAGCCGATCGTCAGCCCCTTGCCGTCGCGGACGTGCCCCGACAGCGGCGCGAGCGTGCCGGCCAGCGTCTTGATCAGCGTCGACTTGCCCTGGCCGTTCGCACCGAGCAGGCCGATGCGCTGGCCGTTCTGGATCGACAGCGCGACGCGCTCGACGATCGGGATTTCCGCTCCACCGTCGGCGTGGTAGCCGCAGCGGACGTCTTCCATCACCATCATCGGGTTCGGCGCGGCATCGGGCGTGCGGAATTCGAATGTGAACGGCGACGCGATGTGCGCCGGCGCGATCAGCTCCATCTTCTCCAGTGCCTTCATCCGGCTCTGCGCCTGCTTGGCCTTGGTCGCCTTGGCCTTGAAGCGGTCGACGAAGCTCTGCAGGTGCTCGATCGTCTTCTGCTGCTTTTCGTAGGCGCTTTGCTGCAGCGCCAGTTGCTGCGCGCGCAGCACTTCGAACTGCGAGTAGTTGCCGCCGTAGCGCTTCACCTGGCGGTTTTCCAGGTGCAGCGTGACATTGCAGATCGAATCGAGGAATTCGCGGTCGTGCGAAATCACGACGAGCGTGCCGGGGTAGCGGTGCAGCCAGTCTTCGAGCCAGACGATCGCGTCGAGGTCGAGGTGGTTCGTCGGTTCGTCGAGCAGCAGCAGGTCGGAGCGGCACATCAGCGCCTGCGCGAGGTTCAGGCGCATGCGCCAGCCGCCGGAGAAGCTGGCGACGGATTCACGCGTCTGCGCGAGCGTGAAGCCGAGGCCGAGCAGCAGCGCCTCGGCGCGGGCGGGGGCGGTGTAGCCGTCGGCGTCGGCGAA
>NZ_JAAGPG010000354.1:0-8716 GCF_017104665.1 Burkholderia sp. Se-20378
TGTCGCGTGGCTGCCCGCGTTCTACCGCAGCATCGGCATGAGTCCGCAAGCGAGCGGCAACCTGCTCGCGTGGATGGCGCTGTTCCAGGCGACCGGCGCACTCGCGATGCCGATGATCGCGAAACGTTCGCCCGACCGCCGCGCCGTGCTGTGGCTCACGCTCGCGCTGCAGGCGGCCGGCTTCATCGGGTTCGCGACGCTGCCCGCGGTCGCGCCGTGGTTCTGGGTCGCGAGCGTCGGCCTCGGTCTCGGCGGCTTCTTCTCGATGAGCCTGATCGTCACGCTCGACCACCTGCCCGATGCACGGCTCGCCGGCGCGCTCGCCGCCTTCGTGCAGGGCGTCGGCTTCCTGACCGTCGCGGCGAGCCCCTGGCTGATCGGCTGGCTGCGCGACGCGGGCGGCGGCTTCGCGATCGCGTGGTGGATGCATCTCGGCGTGATCGCCGCGATGGCCGCGCTGAATGCCGCGTTCTCGCCCGCCGGCTACCGGCACAGCATGGCGCGCATCACCGGCGCCGCTCGATAACGTTCCCTTCGAATCCGGGCGAGCGCCTTCGGCACTCGTCCAGCCGCCCGCGCATGGCCGGGCGCGGGCAGTCACGCCCATCGGCCGCTGGTTCGCTTCAAAACAAACGACATCAATCGGTATTGGAGACAGACATGAAAAAGCTCGTTCTGGCCGTGGCGCTCGCGCTGACGGCCGGCGCCGCCGCCGCGAAAGACCCGGCGGTCCTGCGCCTCGGCGTCGACCCCAGCTATGCACCGTTCGAATCGCTCGCGCCCGACGGCAAGCTCGTCGGCTTCGACATCGATCTCGGCAATGCGATCTGCGAACGGATGAAGGTGCGCTGCGTGTGGGTCGAGAACGCGTTCGACGGGATGATCCCGGCGCTGAAGGCGCGCAAGTTCGACGGCGTGCTGTCGTCAATGAGCGTGACCGAGAAGCGCCTCGCGCAGATCGCGTTCACCGACAAGATCAACAACGTGCCGCCCCGGCTCGTCGCGCGGCGCGGCTCGAACCTGCAGCCGACGCCCGAGTCGCTGCAGGGCAAGAGCGTCGGCGTCGAGCAGGGTTCGACGCAGGAGACTTACGCGCGCACGTACTGGGAGCCGAAGGGCGTGATCGTCCGCACGTACCAGACGCAGGATCTCGTCTACCAGGACCTGCTGTCGGGGCGGCTCGACGCGTCGCTGCAATCGTCGGTGCAGGCCGACCTCGGTTTCCTGAAAACGGCGAAGGGGGCGAACTTCGAATTCGCGGGGGCGCCGCTGCATGACCCGAAGACGCTCGGCGTGGGGTCGGCGATCGGCGTGCGCAAGGATGACGACGCGCTGCGCACGCAGATCAACCAGGCGCTTGCGAGCCTGATCCAGGACGGGACTTACCAGCGGATTTCGAAGAAATACTTCTCGTTCGATATCTACAACTGACGGGCGGGAGCGGACAACGCGAAGAGGCGTCACGCATGAATGCGCGACGCCTCTTCTTCGCTCACCGAATAATGTCGACTATGCTGCTCGCTGCAACAGGTCGGTTGCGAAAGAATTCGCATGTGCGACGGCCTCTTGCGCGTCGCCGAATACACCGAGCTCATCCCAGTGTTCTTCGGCCGCATACGTTCCCCTCACGGCAAGCGCCCGCTGAACGCTCAACTGCGCTGCGTATTTGCCATCCTGCAGTGGTCGGGCCGTTGCAACGACCTTGTGCGGAGGGCTGGCTCGCTCCGGCTGAACCAGCTCGACGGCGCCACCGGCCACGTCGACATACATCAACTCATTCCTCGTTTTGCAGTCCGGGCAGTAGAAACACCACCCAGAGTCCTCTTGATGGGGCCTGACCTGCCCGCGAGCCAGCACGGCGCGGCATGCAACGTTTTCGCAGATGAACGGCATGGCAGTCTCCGAAGTTGTTTGTCGGAAATCCTAGCATGTCCGTCGGCGGTCAACCACCGGCATCGGCACGATTGCCTTGCGGTCGATCAGGTTCGGGCGCAGACGCCCGTGGCACGGCTCGCACGCAGGTCAACCCGGCGCCCGCAAGCCTCTCGGCAACCGGGATAAACTGTCTGCCCGACCCACGAACCCAGCCATTCTCCATGTTGATCCGCGTTGCTACCCCGTCCGATGCCATCCTGCTTGCCGAATTGAAGCGCGACACGTTTCGCGAAACCTTTCTGCATGACGGATTCAATATCGACTACCCGCCGCACGATCTGGCTGCGTACGAGACCCGAACCTATTCGGTAGAAGCGGTCACGGGCCAGCTCAACGATCCCCAGTGCCGCACGTGGGTCGCCGAAAGCGACGACGGCCGGCTGGTGGGGTATGCGCACGCGGGGCCGTGCAAGCTCCCGCACCCGGAGGTTGCCGACGGTTCGGGGGAGATCCATCAGATCTACCTTCGGCGGGGGGCGCAAGGGACCGGCGCCGGGCGCGCGTTGTTCGATTCCGCACTGGACTATCTGGCCACGGAACGGCCCGGCCCGGTATGGCTTGGCGTGTGGTCCGGCAACGCGAAGGCCATCGCCTTCTACGAGAAGGCCGGTTTCCAGCGGGTCGGTACGTACGATTTCAAGGTTGGCGATTCAACCGATCTGGAGTTCATCTACCGTCGCTGACCTTCGCGGTTGCATGCCGACCGAGCCTCGCCAGCAAAAAGGGGCGCCGCGCACAATCGCGCGACGCCCCTGCTTCACATCGGCCGGCCCGTTCGGGCAGCGACCGCGATTGATGCTTGACCGCCCGTCAATCGGCCGGCGTCACTTGTAATTGAACGCGTCGGGGTGGTTCTCGAGGCTACCCGTCAGCGCCGCATACAAGATCGTCCGTCCGTCGATCGATTCGCTACCGCCGCCGATATTGAGCCATGTCAGCTTCTCGGCGCCCTCCTTCGGACCTGCGACGGACAGCACACCGTACATCACCTTCTTCTGCGGGTCGTACAGCACCGCGATGCGCTCCGACCCGCAGTTGTGCGGCTTGCAGGCCGTCATCACGTAGACGTCGTGCCCGCTGAACACGACGGTGGTTCCCGGCGATTCGGTGCCGTTCGTCACCCATGCCGGCACCGCGTGACCTTTCTTCATCGCGGCGAACGCGTCGCTCGCCGCGCGATCGCCGGGGATTGCGCTCATCGTCCAGGTTTTCGTCGGCGCGGGGCCTGCGGCCCATGCGGCCTGGGCGAGGATCAGTGCGGCAGCGGCGAGAGGAATCCTGAATTTCATGTGTGTCTGCTCCGGGCGATGGGGGAATTCATTAGTGCCGCACCACCGAAAGGAGTTCTTCCCGCCGTGTCAACTTTTGTCAATCAATAGCGGCTCCGCCCCCACAGCGTCTTCGGTTCGTCGAGCAAATGACGCAACCCGCTGCGCTCGATCGTGATCTCCGCCACTTCGTTCACCCGTTCGAGCACCGCGCCTTCGTCGACCGACAACACACGCCGGTCCTCCATCAGCACCCTTCCGCCAACCATCGTCATGCACACGTCGGCCGCGTTCGCGAAGCACGTCACGCGATACACCGGCATGTTCATCGGCATCATGTGCGGCCGGAACAGGTCGACGAGGATGATGTCGGCGAGCTTGCCGGCTTCGAGCGAACCGACCTCGTGATCGACCGACAGCGCCTTCGCCGCGTCGATCGTCACCATCTCCAGCACCTTGCCGTGCGGCAGCAGGTCCGGGTCGCGGAAATGACGGCGGTGGTAATGCATGCACTGCCACATGTGGCGGAACATGTCGTAGCCGCGATCGGGCGCCGCGCCGTCCGACGCGATCGCCACCGTCACGCCCGCATCGATCAGCTCGGGCACCGGGCAGCGCCCGATGATCGACATGATCGCGCTCGGGTTGTGGACGATCGCGGTGCCGGTCTCGACGCATGCCGCGATATCGTCGTCGGTCAGGTCAATGCTGTGCGACATGAACGAAGTCGGGCCGAGCAAGCCGAGCTCGCGATGCGCGAACGCGAGCGTGCCCGCGCGGTGGCCGTCCTGCGTGAACGTCAGCCCGCGCTCGCGCGCCAGCGCGCCGTAGCGCGCGGCCTGGTCGCGGAAATCGCGCTCGTACCGTGCGAGTTCGGGATCGTGTTCCGGCCCGTACACGGGCAGCGTGAGCGCGATGCGGATCCGGCCATCGGCATCGCCGTGGCATGCGTCGATGATGTGCTCGCACACGTCATACATCGTGTCGAAATCGATGTCGCGCGTGTCGCTGCCGTCCGGCGTGTGGTGCGTATAAGCACGCGGCGCGGGCGGCCGCGACGGGCCGACGGCGACGATCGAGCGCGTACCGGTGCGCACGACCGCATCGCAATGGCGCCGTGCATAGACCGGATCGTCGACGCGCATGATCGAGTTGCCGCCGCCGAGCAGCGACACACCCGTCGTCACGCCGGCCTTCAGCCGTTCGAGCGCGGCAAGGTGCGATTCGGCCTCCCAGAACGCTTCGTCGGACGCACGCGTGTAGATCGTCTCGGCCGCGGCCGACCACGCATCGCCGTCCGCGCCGCCGATCGTGCGCAGCATCGCGTGGCCGGCATGCGCATGCGCATCGATCAGGCCCGGCAGCACGGCCTTGCGGCGCGCGTCGATCGTGCGCGCGGCGCGGTAGCGCGCCTGCAGTTCGTCGGTGCTGCCCACGGCGACGATACGATCGCCCTTCACGGCAACCGCGCCATGCTCGATCACGCGCCGCTGCGGGTCCATCGTGATCACGCAGCCGTTCGCGATCAGCGTGTCGATCGCCTCGCGGTTGTCGTCCCGCTTGTCCTCGGTAGTCATCGCACAGTGTCCTGTTGTCATTCGATTGATTGTGTTGCCGCCCGGCGGCCTCGTGCCATCTTCATCCATGAAAAACGATCACGCCGAACCGACCGGCGCCGCGATCCGCGCCTTCAGCTTGCGCTGCACCGCGCTGATCACGATGAACACCAGCGCATTCACCGCGAGCGCGACGAGCCCGGGGTTGATCGACGTCAGCGTGTTCGACGCGCCGGGGAACAGCGACGCGAGCGTCACGCCATAGTAGTTCGTCATCGCGATCACGATCGCGCCGGCGACGATGCCCGCGAACGCGCCTTCACGCGTGCCGAACGGCCGCTTCAGGAAGCTCGATGCGAGCATCGGCACGAGCTGCGTGAGCAGGCTCGACGAGAAGATCGCGAGCGTGACGAACGTCGCGCCGCCGCGCAGCACGAAGTAGACGACCACCAGCGTGAAGATCGGCAGCGCGATCCGCGCGACGCGCGTCACCTCGCGGTCGGTCGCGTTCGGCGCGAAGCCTTCGCGGTAGATGTTGCGCGCGATCGTCGTCGATGCGTTCAGCATGATCAGCGAGCCCGGCACCAGCGCGGTCAGCAGGCCCGTGCCGCCGACGATGCCGACGAACCATGCGGGGAACGTCTGCTTCACGAGGCGCAGCAGCGCGAGATCGGTCTGCGCGCCTTCGAGCCCGTGCACGGTCATCACGGCCGCGAAGCCGACGAGGAACAGGAACGCGATCAGCACCTGGTACAGCGGCATCAGGATCACGTTGCGGCGCAGCGCGCGCTCGTCCTTCGCGACGTAGATCGCGGTGAAGCCGTGCGGATACAGGTAGTAGCCGAGCGACGTGAGCAGGATCGTCGAGTTGTACCAGCTCAGGTTGAAGCCGTGCTCGGGCATGCGCAGCAGTTCGGGATGCACGGCGTCGATCCTGGCGAACATCGCGCCAAGGCCGCCGTAGTAGTGCATCGGCAGATACAGGCCGAGAAAGATCGCGATCGCGAGGATCAGCACGTCCTTGAAGATCGCGATGCTCGCCGAGCCGTGGATGCCCGACACGACCATGTACACCGCCATCAGCGTCGCGGCGATCCAGATCGCGGCCGCTTGCGGAATCAGCCCGTACGACATCTCGGACACGATCACGCCGAGCCCGCGCAACTGGATCATCAGCAGCGACACCATCGCGAACACCGCGACGACCGACACCAGCACGCCGATCGCTCGGCTGTCGTACTTCGCCGCGAAGTAGTCGGCGAACGACACGAGCCCGCGCTCCTTCGCGTAACGCCAGATCGCCGGCAGCATCCAGTAGCCGATCACGAATGCGAGGCAGCCGTACGACAGGATGTAGAACGCGGGCACGCCCTTGCTGTAGGTCCAGCCGCTCGCGCCGAGGAACGAGAACGTCGAGAACGCCTCGCCGGCCATCAGCAGGAACGTCAGCAGCGAGCCGAAGCCGCGCCCGCCGACCGCCCACTGCTCGAGCGTGAGCTTGCGGCCGCGGCGCGCCATCACGCCGATCGCGAGCGCGAACACGGCGAACGCCGCGATGATGATGATCGATGCGTTCATCGCGCGTCTCCCGAGCGGCCGGCGCGGGCCGCGTCGCGCTCGTCGAGATGGAACAGGATCGCGAGGATCGCGGCGGTGGCCGCCATCCAGACCAGGTTCCAGACGAGCAGGAACGGCAGCCCGAACAGCAGCGGCCGCACCTCGGCGAGCGAGCCGCCCGCATACATCCCGACGAACGGCAACGCCGCCAGCAACAGTTTGAGTTTCATGAGTGCCTCCTCCGGAAGACGCGCGTGTGCGTCAGAACATCAGAACTTCTGGCGGATGCCGACCACCACCGCCACCTGCGACGTCGTCGACGACGCGCTGTCGGTGCCGTCGATCCACGCCTGGCCGACACCCGACGACGCCTTCTGGTAGAAGCCGTTCACGTACACGTCGGTGCGCTTGGACAGCAGGTACTGCAGGCCGGCCGATACCTGGTGGTAGTGGCCGCTGTCGCTGGCGCGCGCGACCTGCGTATAGGTGTAGCCGGCCGCCGCCATCAGCGCCGGCGTGATCATGTAGCGCAGGCTGCCTTCGTAGTTGTTGAAGCGCAGCGCGCCGCCCGTCGCCTGCCCGAAGTTCGAGCCCGTGTACAGCAGGCCGAGCGTCGCCGGCCCGATCGCGTAGCTGCCGCCCGCGCCCCAGATCTGCTGGCGGATCGCGTTCCCGAGGCTCGCACCGAACACCGATTCCGACGCCGGATAGTAGTTATCCGAAGCAACGGCGCCGCTCGTGCTGACCGCCGGATGGTTCACGCGCGCATACGCGGCGCCCGCGTTGAGCGGCCCGTTCACGTACGTGACGCCCGCGCTCCAGCTGTTGTCGTTCGCGAAGCCGGTCGAGTTCGAGAAGCCGTACACGAGGTTCGCCTGCAGGCCCGCGATCGTCGGCGACACGTACTTCACCGCGTTGTTGGTGCGGAACGTGTTGTTGATGTCGTCGTTGTCGAACGGGTGCGTCGAGTACTGCGCGAGGAAGCTGCTCATCTGCAGCGAGCCGAGGATGTCCTGCGTCGAGTTGTACTGGCGGCCGAGCGTCACCGCGCCCCAGTTCGCGCCGCTCAGGCCGACCCACGCCGAACGCCCGAACATCCGGCCGCCCTGCCCGAGCGCGCCGTTCGCGACGTTGAAGCCGTTCTCGAGGCGGAAGTTCGCCTTCAGGCCGCCGCCGAGATCCTCGGTGCCGATCAAGCCAAAGCGCGGGCCCGATTCGTTGCCGCCCGTGAATTGCCACAACGCATGGCCCTTCGCGTTGTTCGTGTAGGTCACGCCGGCGTCGACGATCCCGTACAGCGTCACCGTCGACTGCGCGTGCGCGGCGCCGGCAAACAGCATTGCAACGGCTGCGCCCACGCCTGCGGCGCCCGTCTTCCCACCCTTCATTCGCACCATCTCCGTCTTCTCCTCTCCAAACCTGTTCATCGATGTGTTGTGTTTTTTTGATCCTGCCCATACGCCCGATCAGGTTGTATAGACAGTCGCTGGATGGTATCCAGCCGCAATCACATCAAGAAATGAAATGTTCAACTGAGCGGCAGTTGAAAATCGAATGGCGGGGAGATGAGCGGGGACGATGCGCCGCTGCAAGAGAAACGAAAGCACGCAAGTCCGCTGGACGCGGCGCGCTTTGCTCAGACGTGAATGGCTCGCGTAAGCAAGCTGACGAAACGGCGACGCGTGATGCGTCTATACGGTTTTCCCGGATAGCCCGTGCATCGGCCGCCGCAGCGCGGCGTCGAACGGATTCGTGCGCGGCCCGATCGTCCCGGCCTGGCGCCGCAGCAGTTCGACGACCATCGGCATCCGGTCGTCGCCGAGGCGCGACGCGAGCGTACCGACGCTCAGCGCGCCCACCGGATACCCGGTGCGATCGAGGATCGGCACGGCGACGCCGGCCATCCCGTCGAGCACGCCGCTGTTACGGCCCGCGTAGCCGAGCTGCCGCACGCGTTCGATCTCGGTGCGCAGGTACACCTCGTCGAGCACGCCATAGCCGCGAATGCGCGGCACGTTGAAGCGGATCACTTCCTCGCGTTCGGCTTCGGGCAGGAACGCGAGGATCGCGAGACTGCCCTGCCCGACGCCGAGCGCGATGCGCCCGCCGATGTCGCCGGTGAACGAGCGGATCGGAAACGGCCCTTCGCACAGGTCGAGACACACCGCGTCGAAGCCGCTCTTCACGAGCAGGAAGATCGTCTCGCCGAGACTCGCGCACAGCCGCAACAACGCGGGGCGGCACAACGTACGCATGCTGCTCGGGTTACCGGCCTGCGCGGCGAGCGCGAAGAAGTCGACGCTCAGCCGGTACAGCTTCGATTGCTCGTCCTGTTCGACCATCCCTTCGGCGATCAGCGATTGCAGGATCCGGTGCGCGGTGCCCTGCGTGAGGCCGACC
>NZ_JAAGPG010000355.1:0-8876 GCF_017104665.1 Burkholderia sp. Se-20378
CGTGTGGACGGTCGACTTGGTCGGCGACGCGTCGCCGTCGCGCAGCCGCAGCATCGACTGCACGAGATCGAGGATCGCGGCGGCGCGCCGTTCGCGTGCATCGGGCGTCGGCTCCTGCGGCGCGGCGGTGAGCTGCCAGGTGGTCAGCGCGAGCTGCAGGTCCGCCTTGTTGTACGCCATTTCCTCGCGGATCTCGCGCACGGCGACGATCGCAACGGGCACGGCCCAGAATACGATCACGATCAGCCAGCGGCGGAACCAGCGGTGTTGTCTCCATGCCATCCATGCCTCCGTTTGACGCGTGTGCGCGTCTGTCTCGAGGGCGGCCCGATGGCGCTTCTTGTACTTGGATGGGCCGCGTTGCAGCCATCATAGAAGAAAACGCGGCGAATTGCCGCACCATGTGGCGGCGCCGGCACGGCGGGCCGGGAAAGCGGGGCGGGAGGCGCGGGAGAGGCGAGGGGCGGGGTGCGTCGATGCGCGTGCAACGAAAACAAAAATGCCGCGCCCGCCGAAGCGGTGCGCGGCATTCGATACGGGAGCGCCGGGACTCAGGCTGCCGGCGCGTTGCTCAGGCAGCTCTTCATGAACGCCTTGCGGTCGTCGCCCTTCTTGCCGGTGGCCTGCGTGTTGCACGCCTTCATCTTTTCCTGCTGCGACATGGCCTTCGCGGGCTTCGTCGACAGGCAGTCCTTCATGAACGCCTTGCGTTCGTCGCCCGTCTTGCCGGCTGCCTGGGTGTTACAGGCCTTCATCTTGTCCTGCTGGCTGTTCGCCGCGAACGCGGGGGAAGCCAGCATGCCGCCGAGAAGCACTGCGGCTACGAGCGATTGGATTTTCATTTCGACACTCCCATGGGGTGAATTGCGTGTTATCGACGCCGTCACGAAGCACCGCGCGACGAGGATAGGGCCGCATCGCACAGCGCGTTCCGATTATGGCAAATCAATGTGAAAACACCAAAACGGCACTTTCTATAACGTTGCGGACACCACGGCCGTTGACGGCACGTGCGGCTGGGCGATCGGGACAAACCATGATGTGCGGCGGCCGGCCTCGATCGCCGTGCCGGAACCTGCCGGATCCCGGCCGCAAGCCTTTACAATCGCGGCCATGAATACTCCGAATTCCGCATCTTCTTCGTCCGCGGCGGCCCTGCCGCGCATCGCCGTGCTCGCCACTGGCGGCACGATCGCCGGCGCCGCGCCCGACGCGGCCAGCACGGCCGGCTACCAGGCCGGTGCGCTCGGCGTCAATTTCCTGGTCGATGCGGTGCCGGCGCTCGCGTCCGTCGCGCGCATCGACGCCGAGCAGATCGCCAGCATCGACAGCAAGGACCTCGCGCTGCCGCTGTGGAATACGCTCGCCGCGCGGATCGACGCGCTGATGGCCGATCCGGCGATCGACGGCATCGTGATCACCCACGGCACCGACACGCTCGAGGAAACCGCGTATGCGCTGCACCTGGTCGTCAACGGCGACAAGCCGGTCGTGCTGACGGCCGCGATGCGCCCGGCGACCGCGCTGTCGTCCGACGGCCCGTTGAACCTGCTGAACGCGGTGACGGTGGCTGCGCATCCGTCCGCGCGGGGGCAGGGCGTGCTGGTCGCGTTCAACAACCGGATCCACGGCGCGCGCGACGTCGTGAAGACGAGCACCTACGCGGTCGATGCGTTCCAGTCGCCGGAGCTCGGCGCGCTCGGCTGGGTGCAGGACGGCCGGGTCGAATTCGCACGCCGCGTCACGCGTGCGCGCGACACGCAACTGGCGATCGCCGCTGTGTGGCCGCCCGTCGAAGTCGTCGCGAGCTACGCGGGTGTAACGCGTACGGCCGTCGATGCGCTCGTCGCGGCCGGCGTGCGCGGTCTGGTCGTCGCGGGCACCGGCAACGGCTCGATCCATGCGACGCTGCAGGCGGCGCTGGCCGATGCGGTAAGCGCTGGCGTTGCGGTGGTTCGCGCATCGCGCGTCGGGTCGGGGCACGTGATGCGCAACGGCGCCGCGAGCGACGATGCGCTCGGCTTCGTGAGCGCGGGGTCGCTGAACCCGTTCAAGGCGCGCGTGCTGCTGATGCTTGCGCTCGCGAACGGCATCCACGGCCGCGACGCATTGCAACGCACGTTCGATACGCTTTGATCGGCTGACCGATGCGCGCGGCGCGGGCCGCACGCGTCACCATGAAAAAAGGCAGGCCATCGGCCTGCCTTTTTTGCGTCCGTCAGTCCGGCAACAATGCTCAGGACTGCGGCGGAATCACGAGCTTCTGGCCCGGGTAGATCCGGTCCGGGCTCGACAGCATCGGCTTGTTCGCCTCGAAGATCACCGGGTACTTGTTCGCGTCGCCATAGACTTCCTTGGCGATGGCCGACAGCGTGTCGCCCGACTTCACGTCGTGGTACTGCACTTCCGGATCGTCCGGCTGCAGATCGTCGTCGTTGACGCCAGCGACACCTTGCACGTTGCCGGCCGCGACCTTGACCTTGGCCTTCGTGTCGAGGTCGGCGACGCTGCCCGACAGCGTCACGGTGCGCGATGCGCCGTCGAACGCGACGGTCAGGTTCGACGTGTCGAGACCCTGCGTGTTGATGTAGTTCTTGATGGCATCAGCCGCGGTCTGGTTTGCGGCATTCGGATCTTCCGCTGCTTGCGCATCGGCATGACCCAGCAGTTTTTCACCCGCCTCTTTGATAAACGAAAGAAGACCCATCGTTGCACTCCTTAGGTGGTTGAAAAGAAAACGCGCCGTGAAGTGGCGAAAAAAACACCGCGCTGGGCGCGGTCACCGGGGGTGAACGCAAGCGCGGCGGTTTTCTCGAAAGGCGTGGCGAAAGTGTAGGCGTTCATGACGACGATTGCATGAAAAATCGCACGCTTGAACGTAAAGAAATGTAATACGCGAAATCCGACAGGCGGACACCCGACGACGACGTCTGACCGACCAAGGCTTCCCCGGCGTCGCCGGGTGCCGCTGCGGACCCCACCACGCCGCTCTCAGCCCAGAGCGGCGTTTTTCGCCCCGTCCCGCATGCCGTCGGCAGTGCAGGGCGGGGCGCCCCACCGTGATGCGCGAATGTGTCGCGCATCGATGCGACCGGCCGTGCCGGTCACGTATGTCTGTCGCGCGCCTCCGCCATCGCAGCGGAAACGCGCATCGTTGCAGCTGCGTTACGCGGCCGGCGTCTGGCCGATCTCGAAGTTCGACATGATCTCGAGCGCGCGCACGAGTGCCGAGTGGTCCCATGCCTTGCCGCCGTGCGATGCACACACGCTGAACAGTTGCTGCGCGCTGGCCGTGTGCGGCAGTGCGAGACCGAGCTTGCGTGCGCCGTCGAGCGCGAGGTTCAGGTCCTTCTGGTGCAGCTCGATGCGGAAGCCCGGATCGAACGTGCGCTTGGTCATCCGCGCGCCGTGCACTTCGAGGATGCGCGATGCGGCGAAGCCGCCCATCAGCGCCTGGCGCACGCGCTCCGGATCGGCGCCCGAACGTGCGGCGAACAGCAGCGCTTCGCCGACCGCTTCGATGTTCAGCGCGACGATGATCTGGTTCGCGACCTTGCAGGTCTGGCCCGCACCGTTGCCGCCGACGAGCGTGATGTTCTTGCCCATCTTCTCGAACAGCGGCTTGGCGCGCTCGAATGCCGCTTCCGGGCCGCCGACCATGATCGTCAGCGACGCTTCGCGTGCGCCGACTTCGCCGCCGGACACCGGCGCGTCGAGGTAGTCGCAGCCGAGTGCGTTGATCTGTTTCGCGAATTCCTGCGTGTCGAGCGGCGAGATCGAACTCATGTCGATCACGAGCTTGCCGGCCGAGAGGCCCTTCGCGACGCCGTCGTCGGCGAACAGCACGTTACGCACGTCCGGCGTATCCGGCACCATCACGACGATGACGTCCGCGTTCTGTGCGACTTCGGTCGAGTTCGCGACGACCTTCGCGCTGGTGCGCAGGTCGTCCGGGATCGGGAACGCGCCGTTCACGACGAGCTGGTGGTCGCCCTTGAGCAGGTTGCGCGCCATGTGCGCGCCCATGATGCCGAGGCCGATGAAACCGATGGTTGCCATGTGAAAGTCTCCTATAGGGCTGAAACGGGAAGGGTGCGACTCAGGCGGCGCGACGCGCCGAGCCCGGTGCGCAGCCGGCGACGCTTTGCAGCCAGCCGAGGCCTTCCGTCGTGGTGGTGCGGGGCTTGTACTCGCAGCCGACGTAGCCGGCATAGCCGAGCCGGTCGAGCAGCGCGAACAGGAACGCGTAGTTGATCTCGCCCGTGCCCGGCTCGTTACGGCCCGGGTTGTCCGCGAGCTGGACGTGGCCGATCGACGCGAGGTTGCGTTCGATCGTCGCGGCCAGTTCGCCTTCCATGCGCTGCATGTGATAGATGTCGTACTGCAGGAACAGGTTGTCCGAGCCGACCGCGCGGATCACGTCGAGCCCTTCCGACGAGCGGTTCAGCGCGAAGCCCGGGATGTCGAAGCTGTTGCACGGCTCGACGAGCAGGCGGATGCCTTCGCGCTTGAGCGCGTCGGCGGCAAAGCGCAGGTTGTCGACGATCGTGACGAACGTCTTGTCGCGCGCCGTGCTCGCCGACGGGATGCCGACGAGGCAGTTCAGCTGCGGCACCTTCAACGCCTTCGCGTATTCGATCGCACGGCCGACCCCTTCCTGGAATTCGCCGACGCGATCGGGCAGGCACGCGATGCCGCGCTCGCCCTGGTCCCAGTTGCCGGCGGGCAGGTTGTGCAGCACGAGGCGCAGGCGATGCGTCTCGAGCCGCTCGGCGAGTTCCTCTTTCGCGTACGGATACGGGAACAGGAACTCGACGGCGTCGAAGCCCGCATCGGCGGCCGCCTTGAAGCGGTCGAGGAACGGCACTTCGTTGAACAGCATGGTCAGGTTTGCAGCAAACTTCGGCATGAGCTAAGCCTCTTCGGTCGGTCAGTCAAAAATATCGTGCGGTTCAGTCGAGCATCGAGATCGCGGTCGGTGCGTGCTCGGCCTTTTCGGCGAGATCCTCGAATTCGTTGATCGCGTCGATTTCCGTGCCCATCGAGATGTTCGTCACGCGCTCAAGGATCACTTCCACGACCACCGGCACGCTGAACTCTTCCGCGAGCGTTTGCGCCTGACGCAGCGCCGGCTCGATCTCTTCCGGCTTGAACACGCGCAGCGCCTTGCAGCCGAGGCCTTCCGCGACGGCCACGTGGTCGACGCCATAGCCGTTCAGTTCCGGTGCGTTCACGTTGTCAAATGCGAGCTGCACGCAGTAGTCCATGTCGAACGCACGTTGCGCCTGGCGGATCAGCCCGAGGTACGAGTTGTTCACGACGACGTGCACGTACGGCAGCTTGAATTGCGCGCCGGCTGCCAGTTCCTCGATCATGAACTGGAAGTCGTAGTCGCCGGACAGCGCGACGATCGGGCGGCTCGGGTCCGCTGCACGCACACCGAGCGCGGCGGGGATCGTCCAGCCGAGCGGGCCGGCCTGGCCGCAGTTGATCCAGTTGCGCGCCTTGAACACGTGCAGGAACTGCGCGGCGGCGATCTGCGACAGGCCGATCGTGCTGACGTAGCACGTATCGCGGCCGAACACCTTGTTCATCTCTTCGTACACGCGCTGCGGCTTGACCGGCACGTTGTCGAAGTGCGTCTTGCGTTGCAGCGTGCGCTTGCGTTCCTGGCAGTCGGCGACCCAGGCGCTGCGGTCCTTCAGCTTGCCGGCGGCCTTCCATTCCTGTGCGACGGCGACGAACAGCTCGAGCGCGGCCTTTGCGTCGGACACGATGCCGAGATCCGGGCCGAACACGCGGCCGATCTGCGTCGGTTCGATGTCGACGTGCACGAACTTGCGGCCCTTCGTGTAGACCTCGACGCTGCCCGTGTGGCGGTTCGCCCAGCGGTTGCCGATGCCGAGCACGAAGTCGGACGCGAGCATCGTGGCGTTGCCGTAGCGGTGCGACGTCTGCAGGCCGACCATGCCGGCCATCAGCGGGTGATCGTCCGGAATCGCACCCCACGACATCAGCGTCGGGATCACCGGCACGCCGATCGTTTCGGCGAACTGGACGAGCAGGTCTTCGGCCGCTGCGTTGAGCACGCCGCCGCCCGACACGATCAGCGGCTTGTCCGCGTCGTTGAGCATCGCGAGCGCCTTCTCGATCTGCGCGCGGGTGGCCGCGGGCTTGTAGACCGGCAGCGGTTCGTACGTGTCGATGTCGAATTCGATTTCCGCGAGCTGCACGTCGATCGGCAGGTCGACCAGCACCGGGCCCGGACGACCCGAGCGCATCAGGTGGAATGCCTGCTGGAACACGCGCGGCACGAGCGCCGGCTCACGCACGGTGACGGCCCACTTCGTGACCGGCTTCGCGATCGATTCGATGTCGACGGCCTGGAAGTCTTCCTTGTACAGGCGGGCGCGCGGTGCCTGGCCCGTGATCGCGAGGATCGGAATCGAGTCGGCCGATGCGGAGTAGAGGCCGGTGATCATGTCGGTGCCGGCGGGGCCCGACGTGCCGATGCACACGCCGATGTTGCCCGGGGCGGCACGCGTGAAGCCTTCGGCCATGTGCGACGCGCCTTCGACGTGGCGTGCCAGCACGTGGCTGATGCCACCCGACTTGCGCATGGCGGAGTAGAACGGGTTGATCGCTGCGCCCGGCACGCCGAACGCGGTCTGGATGCCTTCTTTCTCGAGCACGAGCACAGCTGCGTCGACGGCTCTCATCTTGGCCATGAATGTCTCCTTGAATGGGGTGGATCTTGCAAATGGGTCTGTTGGGGACACTTTAGGGACGCAGGAAAGGTTTGATAAGATCAGCCGGAGTCGCTTTTTTCGAAACTAAAAGTATGGAATGACGGTTGGGCGGGGCTTTCCGCCGGTGCCGGAACAGAGACGGAGACGGGAGATGGATCGCTTCAAGCAGATCGAGACGTTCGTGCGGGTGGCCGATGCCGGCAGCCTCGCGGCGGCGGCGCTCGAGGAGGGCGTGTCGCCGGTGGTGCTCGGGCGGCGCATCGACGCGCTCGAAAAGCGTCTCGGCGTGAAGCTGATGTACCGCTCGACGCGGCGGCTGGTGGTCAGCGAGGAGGGCGCGGCGTTCCTCGAGCGCTGCCGCGGCCTGCTGTCCGAATGGGATCAGGCCGAGAACGAGCTGGCCGCCGGGCGGCGCGCGGTCAGCGGGCACCTGATCGTGTCCGCGCCGGCCGCATTCGGGCGCAAGCACGTCGCGCCGCACGCCCCCGGCTTCCTGGTCGACAAACCCGAGATGCAGCTGTCGTTCAACCTGACCGACCGCGTCGTCGATCTCGTGCGCGAAGGCTACGACCTGTCGATCCGGATCGGCGGGGCCGTCGATCCGAACTTCGTCGCGGTGAAGCTCGCGTCGAACCGGCGCGTGGTGTGCGGCACGCCCGAGTATTTCCGCCGGCACGGCCGGCCGAAGTCGCTCGACGATCTGCTCAAGCACAACTGCCTGGCGTTCAACCTGCAGGGCGGCCAGAACCGCGGCTGGTATTTCCAGCGCCACGGCAAGATCGCGACGATGCGCGTGGCCGGCAATCTCGACTGCAATGACGGCGAGTTGCTGCACCGCTGGGTGGCCGAGGGCCTCGGGCTCGGCTGGCGCTCGACGTGGGAAATCGCCGCGCAGCTCGAGACGGGGGAGCTCGAGACCGTGCTCGACGAGTATGCCTTGCCCGACTACGACATCCTCGCGGTCTACCCGCAGCAGCGCTACGTGCCGGCGCGCGTGCGCTACTTCATCGACTACCTGCGCGCCGCTTACGCGGGCCCAGGTTACTGGAGCACTACGCCGTAACCGGCGCGGACGGCCCGGCCACAGGGCTGTTCGACGATTTATTTACGTTTCGGGCGCGCGGCGCGGGAATAAACTCGACGCAACGACGGTAAGGTCATCGAGCGCGCACGTTGCCGGTCTGTCCGGGCACCGTGCCCGGAACGGGCGCGGCTTCGGCCGCCGGGATCAGGGAGGCCATGTGGGGCAAGCCGGACAGGCGGTCGATGAGCGGTCGGTGGACGACGCGGTTGCGCGCGGCGAGCGGTTTCGCGTGCTCGTGCTGCCGCATCTCGACGCCGCGTACAACCTCGCGCGCTGGCTGAGCGGCAGCGCCGGCGATGCGGACGACGTCGTCCAGGACGCGTGCATGCGCGCGCTGCGCTTCGTCGATTCGTGCCGCGGCGACAACGCGCGGCCGTGGCTGCTGACGATCGTGCGCCACACCTGGTACACGGAATGGCGGCGCCGTACGCATGCGCACGAGGTTGCGCTGCCCGACACGCTCGACGACACCGACGTGCCCGACGACTGGCAACCGGCGACCGATGATCCGCTCGCGCACCTGCTGCGGGGCGAGAACGTGCGGCTCGTGAATGAAGCGCTCGCGAAGCTGCCGCCCGAATACCGCGAGGTGCTCGTGCTGCGCGAGATGGAGGACCTGAGTTACCGCGAGATTGCGGCGATCGCGGACGTGCCGGTCGGCACGGTGATGTCGCGGCTCGCACGCGGCCGGCGCAAGCTCGCCGCGCTGCTGGGTGGCCCGCCGGCACCGGCGGCCGAAGGCAGGCCGGGCCGTACGCCGGCTGGCGGAACCGCATCGGAGGCTATCGATGGACTGTAACGAAGCGCGAGCGTTGCTGGACGCGGACGTCGACCGCGAGCTGTCGGCGCCCGATGCGTTGCGGGTCCAGCAGCATGTCGAAGGGTGCGAAGCGTGCCGCCGGGAACGCGCGCGGATCGTCACGCTGGTGCAGGCCGTGCGCCAGGCCGACTATCACCGTGCGCCGGATGCGTTGCGGGCCAGCATTCTCGCGAGCCTGCCGGCCGCGGCTGCGGCTGATGCGCCCGTGCGCGAGCCGGCGCGG
>NZ_JAAGPG010000356.1:0-8951 GCF_017104665.1 Burkholderia sp. Se-20378
CGCATCGACGGCCCGCGACAGATCGCCGTACGACAGGCGGCGCGCGTCCTCGATCAGCGCCGGGTGCGCGGGTGCGAGCGCGGCCCAGCGTGCGGGCACGTCGGCGATGCGGCGAGGCAGCGCGGCGAGCAGTGCGTCGACGTCGAGCGGCTCGGAAGAACGGGGGGACGAGGACATGGCGTCTCCAGAAAAGGGGCGGGCGGCGGCTGACGAGGTTGGCGAACGATCGTGCCATGACGGCGCGTGCGCCACAATCGGCCATTCGGGCAATAGCGCTTCGCGCTGTCCGCAATGATGATGGAAGGAATCATTGCGGCGCCGCAGCAGGCCGCCCGGCGAAAAACGGGCCGCGAGTATACCGCCGGTGCGAGGGCGTAATCGCGCGCCCGCCGGTCGTTCACCATTAAAATGCCGCCATGAGCAAATCCAGGCATGTGTCCGAAACCCCAGCCACCCAATTGCTGCGCCGCCACGGCGTCGCGTTCGGCGAACACCCGTACGACTACGTCGAGCACGGCGGCACCGGTGAATCGGCGCGCCAGCTCGGCGTCGACGAGCACAGCGTCGTGAAGACGCTCGTGATGGAAGATGAACACGCGAAGCCGCTGATCGTGCTGATGCACGGCGACCGCACCGTGTCGACGAAGAACCTCGCGCGGCAGATCGGCGCGAAGCGCGTCGAGCCGTGCAAGCCCGAGGTCGCGAACCGCCATTCCGGCTATCTCGTCGGCGGCACGTCGCCGTTCGGCACGCGCAAGACGATGCCCGTCTACGTCGAGGCGACGATCCTCGAACTGCCGACGATCTACCTGAACGGCGGGCGTCGCGGCTACCTCGTCAGCCTCGCGCCGGCCGTGCTCACGTCGCTGCTCGGCGCGCAGCCCGTGCAGTGCGCCAGTGTTGACTGAGGGTTTCACCTTCGTGGCAGGCCGCGCGCGTTCGGTAGAATGGGCGCCGTTTCGGCGTGCCGCGCGCAGCCGTCCCTTTACCGATACGTTGAAAGAAGAGTCCTCCGCATGCAGATCCTGCTCGCCGCCCTCGTTGCCTACCTGATCGGTTCGGTGTCGTTCGCCGTCGTCGTCAGTGGCGCGATGGGCCTGGCCGACCCGCGTTCGTACGGGTCGAAGAATCCCGGCGCGACCAACGTGCTGCGCAGCGGCAACAAGAAGGCCGCGATCCTGACGCTCGTCGGCGACGCGTTCAAGGGCTGGATCGCCGTCTGGCTCGCCCGGCACTTGGGGCTGCCCGACGTCGCGGTCGCATGGGTCGCGATCGCCGTGTTCCTCGGCCACCTGTATCCGGTGTTCTTCCGCTTTCAGGGCGGCAAGGGCGTCGCGACCGCGGCCGGCGTGCTGCTCGCCGTGCATCCGGTGCTCGGGCTCGCGACCGCGCTGACCTGGCTGATCGTTGCGTTCTTCTTCCGCTATTCGTCGCTCGCGGCGCTGGTGGCGGCCGTGTTCGCGCCGGTGTTCGACGTGTTCCTGTTCGGCACGGGCCACAACCCGGTCGCGTGGGCCGTGCTCGCGATGAGCGTGCTGCTCGTGTGGCGTCACCGCGGCAACATTTCGAAGCTGCTGGCGGGGCAGGAGAGCCGGATCGGCGACAAGAAGAAGGCGGCCGCTGACGGCGGCGCGCAGGACGGCGGGAAAGCCTGAGGAAGTGCGGCGCTGGCCGCATGCCGGGCGCGCCGCGTGTGCGGGGCCCGGCAGGATGACGTGACGGATCGTCCGGCGATCAGTCGCGGAAGTTGTTGAAGTCGAGCGGCGTGTCGGTCACGTCCTTGCGCAGCATCGCGATCACGCTCTGCAGGTCGTCGCGCTTCGTGCCGTTCACGCGCACCGCGTCGCCCTGGATGCTCGCCTGCACCTTGATCTTGCTGTCCTTCACGAGGCGCACGATCTTCTTCGCGAGATCGCCGGTCACGCCTTTCTTCACGGTGACGATCTGCTTGACCTTGTCGCCGCCGATCTTCTCGACCTTGCCGTAGTCGAGGAAGCGCACGTCGACGTTGCGCTTGGCCAGCTTGCTGATCAGCACGTCCTTGACCTGGCCCAGCTTGAAATCGTCATCGGCGAACAGCGTCAGCTCGCGTTCCTTCTGCTCGACGCGCGCGTCGGAGCCCTTGAAGTCGAAGCGCGTCGAAATTTCCTTGTTCGACTGCTCGATGGCGTTCTTTACTTCGATCATGTTCGCTTCGGAAACGACGTCGAACGATGGCATGGCATTCCTCCCTTGAGATGCGGGCACCCGGCTCGCGCGCGGGCACTCGCTATAATTGCGGACTGTTTGCCATTTTACCGATGCCCCTCCGTTTGCCCAAGGCCGGCCATGTGCCACCCGGGTGGACGTGACCGCGAATGCCGATGCCTCCTGACGATTCCACCCTGTCGCTGCTTCCCGACCATCCGCTCGCCGCGCACAACACGTTCGGCATCGCCGCGACCGCGCGCTTCGCCGCGCGCATCACGCATGCGTCGCAGTTCGAGGCGCTTCATCGCGACCCGCGCGTCGCGAACCTGCCGCAGCTGGTGCTTGGCGGCGGCAGCAACGTCGTGTTCACGCGCGATTTCGACGGCGTCGTGCTGCTCGACGAGATCGCGGGCCGCCGCGTCGTGCGCGAGGACGACGACGCGTGGTACGTCGAGGCCGGCGGCGGCGAGAACTGGCACGCATTCGTCGCATGGACGCTCGAGCACGGGATGGCGGGCCTCGAGAACCTCGCGCTGATTCCGGGCACGGTCGGCGCCGCGCCGATCCAGAACATCGGCGCGTACGGCCTCGAAATGAAGGCGTATTTCGACTCGCTGGTCGCGGTCGAGCTGGCGACGGGGCGCAGCGAGCGCTTCGACGCCGCGCGCTGCGCGTTCGGCTACCGCGACAGCTTCTTCAAGCGGGAAGGGCGCGGCCGGTTTGCGATCGTGTCGGTGACGTTCCGGCTGCCGAAGCAATGGACGCCGCGGCTCGGCTACGCGGATGTCACGCGCGAACTCGACGCCCGAGGCATTGCAGCGGATGCGGCCACGGCGCGCGACGTGTTCGACGCGGTCGTCGCGATCCGTCGCGCGAAGCTGCCCGATCCGCTCGTCCTCGGCAACGCGGGCAGTTTCTTCAAGAATCCGGTGATCGATGCGGCGCAGTTCGATGCGCTGCGCGCCCGCGCGCCAGAAATCGTGTCATATCCGCAGCCGGACGGGCAGGTCAAGCTCGCGGCCGGCTGGCTGATCGACCGCTGCGGCTGGAAGGGGCGCGCGCTGGGCGCGGCGGCCGTGCACGACCGCCAGGCGCTCGTGCTCGTCAATCGCGGCGGCGCAACGGGCGCCGACGTGCTCGCGCTCGCGCAGGCGATCCAGGCCGACGTGCGTGCGCAATTCGGCGTTGAGCTGGAGGCGGAACCGGTCTGCCTGTAACGCGGGTGCCGCGCCGTTTTCCGCGCGCCAAACAAAAAGCGCCGATCGTCGATCGGCGCTTTTTTTACGTGTGTGCGTTCCGGCGCGTCAGTGCTTGAGGCGGCCGAGCAGCAGGAACTCCATCAGTGCCTTCTGCACGTGCAGGCGGTTTTCCGCTTCGTCCCACACGACGCTCTGCGGGCCGTCGATCACGCCGGCCGTCACTTCCTCGCCACGGTGCGCGGGCAGGCAGTGCATGAAGAGGGCGTCCGGGTTCGCGTGGCCCATCATTTCCTCGTCGACGCACCAGTCGGCAAATGCCTGCATGCGGGCTTCGTTCTCGGCCTCGAAGCCCATGCTCGTCCACACGTCGGTGGTGACGAGGTCGGCACCCTTGCACGCTTCGTTCGGATCGTCGAACACCTCGTAGAACGGCGCGCTGTCGGGCGACACGAGCTTCATGTCGAGCGCGTAGCCGGGCGGCGTGGACAGGCGGAGCTTGAAGCCGAGGATCTGCGCGGCTTCGATCCACGTGTAGAGCATGTTGTTCGCATCGCCGACCCACGCGACGGTCTTGCCGGCGATCGGGCCGCGATGCTCGTAGTACGTGAAGATGTCGGCGAGCACCTGGCACGGGTGGTACTCGTTCGTCAGGCCGTTGATCACCGGCACGCGGGAATTGTCCGCGAAGCGCTTGATGACCTCCTGCTCGAACGTGCGGATCATGATGATGTCGACCATTCGCGAGATGACCTGCGCGGAATCCTCGACGGGTTCGCCGCGGCCGAGCTGCGTGTCGCGCGTGCTCATGAAGACGGCGTGGCCGCCGAGCTGGAAGATCCCGGCTTCGAACGACAGGCGCGTGCGCGTCGAGCTCTTCTCGAAGATCATCGCGAGCGTGCGGTCGTGCAGCGGGTGATAGGTCTCGTAGTTCTTGAACTTGCGCTTCAGGATACCCGTGCGTTCGAGCACGTACTCGTAGTCTTCCAGCGAGAAATCCTTGAACTGCAGGTAGTGACGAATGGTTTTGGCGGTCATGAAGCGAAATACGGCGGGTTGCACCCGGCAGCAAGGCCGGACGGCGCCGCCGTCGGGTGTGGATAACTCAAAGCAGCATAAAGGATTTTCTGTGCTTTGACGAGCCGCGGAGGGAAGCGGGGCACGATCGCGGCGTGCGGCAAGCGGTGCAGGAGGAGGGGTGTCGGGACGGCGCGCGATGGCGCGCTGCGGTATAATTCGAAAGTTTTCTCCAGCCCGGCAGGCAAGCCTCCTCGCGCTCTGCCGGACACA
The DNA here is from genome assembly GCF_017104665.1 of Burkholderia sp. Se-20378. Lineage (NCBI taxonomy): Bacteria > Pseudomonadati > Pseudomonadota > Betaproteobacteria > Burkholderiales > Burkholderiaceae > Burkholderia > Burkholderia sp. Se-20378. Next base: position 4,677 of record NZ_JAAGPG010000356.1, read on the forward strand.
AGCCGTGCGCTGCACAAATCCGGTGCAGTCCGCCGGTGGCGCGCGTCGACGTCCCGTTTTCGGGATATCGGAATGCTTGTGCCGCCGTCCGTTTCAGCTTTGTGTTCGCGTATCCAGGCGCCGTTGCCTGGACATCGCCGGGCCGTCACTTGGGTAACCACATGGCTGAAACCCCTCCGACCGAATTCTTCATCCAGGGCATCACGAAAGACGGGAAAAAGTTTCGCCCGAGCGACTGGTCGGAACGTCTGGCCGGTGTGATGGCCTGCTTCGGGCCGGGGGCGAGCGGGCCGAACGCACGCCTCAAGTATTCGCTCTACGTGCGTCCGACGATGCTCGGCGACCTGAAATGCGTGATCCTCGATTCCCGGCTGCGCGATATCGAGCCGATGGCGTTCGATTTCGTGCTGAATTTCGCGAAGGACAACAACCTCGTCGTCACCGAGGCGTGTGAACTGCCGGACTACGGCGCGAAGAAGTGATGCCGGCACGGGCGTGGGCGCTTGCCGCGCCCGCCCTGGCAACTGTTCGTCGGCATGGCATGATGCGCCGGCGACAGACGACAAAAAAGCCCGCCTAGGCGGGCTTTTTTGCGATCGCAGGAAACAGGAACGCCCGCGTGAGCGGGCGCACCGGATTTACGCTGCTGCCTGCAGGCCCTTGACGGCTGCGGCCAGGCGGCTCTTGCTGCGAGCGGCCTTGTTCTTGTGAACGATCTTCTTGTCGGCGATCGTGTCGATCGTCTTGACGGCAGACTTGAACAGCTCTGCAGCCTTTGCCTGATCGCCGGCGTCGACTGCCTTGCGAACAGCCTTGATCGCGGTACGGAATTTCGAGCGCAGCGCCGAGTTGTGCGAGTTTGCCTTCGCGGCCTGGCGGGCGCGCTTGCGTGCTTGTGCGGAGTTAGCCATGACGGTTCCTTATCCTGTCCTGTTTCCAGAGCTTGGAGCCTAGACGGCCAAGCGCTGCTTTTCGATCCGTCCCCTGAGAACGATTGCCCAGGGGCGCATAAAAAAACGGTGATTTTAACCGAGGCAAGGACATGAAAACGGCAGTTGCCGTGCATGTACGAGCCCAGAAACCGGCGATTATAGCAACAAAATCAAGCGCGTGGCAAGTTCAACGTGACACCCGCCGAGCAGGGCGTCGAACGCGTGGGTGCTTTTCGGCATCGGCCGCTGGCCGGGTCGCGCAACGTCCGTATAATAAGCGCCCCATGAATCTATTCCGAGCCCTGCTGACGGTCAGCGGCTTCACGCTGCTGTCGCGCGTGACCGGACTGGCCCGCGAGACACTGATCGCCCGTGCGTTCGGTGCCAGTCAATACACCGACGCGTTCTACGTCGCCTTCCGTATCCCGAACCTGCTGCGCCGCCTGTCCGCCGAAGGCGCGTTCTCGCAGGCGTTCGTGCCGATCCTCGCCGAGTTCAAGAACCAGCAGGGGCACGACGCGACGAAAGCACTCGTCGACGCGATGTCCACCGTGCTCGCGTGGGCGCTTGCCGTGCTGTCGGTCTTCGGGATCGTCGGTGCGTCGTGGGTCGTGTTCGCGGTCGCATCCGGCCTGCACACCGACGGGCAGGCGTTTCCGCTCGCGGTCACGATGACGCGGATCATGTTCCCGTACATCGTGTTCATCTCGCTGACGACGCTCGCCTCCGGCGTGCTGAACACGTACAAGAGCTTCTCGTTGCCCGCGTTCGCGCCGGTGCTGCTCAACGTCGCGTTCATCGCCGCGGCCGTGTTCGTCGCGCCGCACCTGAAGGTGCCGGTGTACGCGCTCGCCTGGGCCGTCATCGTCGGCGGCGTGCTGCAGTTCCTCGTGCAGCTGCCGGGCCTGAAGAAGATCGACATGGTGCCGCTGATCGGCCTCAACCCGCTGCGCGCGCTGCGCCACCCGGGCGTGAAGCGCGTGCTCGCGAAGATGGTGCCCGCGACGTTCGCGGTGTCGGTCGCGCAACTGTCGCTGATCATCAACACCAACATCGCATCGCGGCTCGGGCAGGGCGCCGTGTCGTGGATCAACTACGCCGACCGCCTGATGGAATTCCCGACGGCGCTGCTCGGCGTCGCGCTCGGCACGATCCTGCTGCCGAGCCTGTCGAAGGCGCACGTCGATGCCGATTCGCACGAGTATTCGGCGCTGCTCGACTGGGGTCTGCGCGTCACGTTCCTGCTCGCGGCGCCGAGCGCGCTCGCGCTGTTCTTCTTCGCGACGCCGCTTACCGCGACCCTGTTCAACTACGGCAAGTTCGACGCGCATACCGTCACGATGGTCGCGCGCGCGCTCGCGACCTACGGGATCGGCCTCGTCGGCATCATCCTGATCAAGATCCTCGCGCCCGGCTTCTATGCGAAGCAGGACATCAAGACGCCCGTGAAGATCGCGATCGGCGTGCTGATCGTCACGCAGATCTCGAACTACGTGTTCGTGCCGCTGATCGGCCACGCGGGCCTGACGCTGAGCATCGGCGTCGGCGCGTGCCTGAACTCGCTGCTGCTGTTCATCGGGCTGCGCAAGCGCGGCATCTACCAGCCGTCGCCGGGCTGGCTGCGCTTCTTCGTGCAGCTGATCGGCGCGGCGCTGGTGCTCGCCGGCCTGATGCACTGGCTGTCGATCAGCTTCGACTGGACCGGGATGCGTGCGCAGCCGCTCGATCGCATCGCGCTGATGGCCGCGTGCCTCGTGGTGTTCGCTGCACTATATTTCGGTATGTTGTGGGTGATGGGCTTCAAATACGCTTATTTCAGAAGGCGCGCCAAGTGACGACCGCAATGACCCGCGTCCTCGACTACTTCAGCACGCTCGTGGCAGACGACGACAGCCTGCCCGTCACGGAAGCGGCGCTGTCGCTGGCGCAGGACGCGTATCCCGACCTCGACCTGCAGGGCACGCTGGCCGAACTCGACATGCTGGCGGCGCGGTTGAGCCGGCGGTTCACGGACGATGCGGACCTGAAGGGCCGCGTCGCCGCACTGAACGATTTCTTCTTCCGCGAGCTCGGCTTCGCGTGCAATCACAACGACTACTACGACCCCGATAACAGCCACCTGAACGCCGTGCTGAAGCGGCGGCGCGGGATCCCGATCTCGCTGTCGGTGCTGTACCTGGAGCTCGCCGAGCAGATCGGCGTGCCGGCGCGCGGCGTGTCGTTTCCCGGTCATTTCCTGCTGCGCGTCACGCTGCCGGACGGCGACCTGATCATCGATCCGGCCAACGGCCATTCGCTGTCCGAAGCCGAGATGGTCGAGATGCTCGAGCCGTACGTCGCGCGTGCGGCCGGGGCGGTCGACAGCGCATTGCGCGCGCTGCTGCAGCCGGCGACGAGCCGCGAGATCATCGCGCGGATGCTGCGCAACCTGAAGACGATCTATCTTCAGACGGAACGCTGGCAGCGGCTGCTCGCGGTGCAGCAGCGGCTCGTGATCCTGCTGCCCGAGCACCTCGACGAAGTCCGCGACCGCGGTTTCGCGTATGCGCGGCTCGATTACCTGCGCCCCGCGCTCGAGGATCTCGAGCAGTATCTCGGCGAGCGGCCGGACGCGGACGACGCCACCGTCGTCGAGTCGCAGGTGACCGAATTGCGGCAGCGGATGCAGCGCGACGGCGAGGACTGAGCCGCCGCCGTGCGGTTGGAACCCTGAATGAAAAACGCCCGCGCTGCGGGCGTTTTTTTGTGCCTATTTCGGTTGCATCCGGATCGCGCCGTCGAGGCGGATCACTTCGCCGTTGAGCATCGGATTCTCGACGATCTGGCGCACCAGCAGCGCGTATTCGGCTGGTTTGCCGAGTCGCGGCGGGAACGGCACCATCGCGCCGAGCGCGTCCTGCACGTCCTGCGGCATGCCGAGCAGCATCGGCGTCTCGAACAGGCCGGGCGCGATCGTCATCACGCGGATGCCGCTGCGCGACAGGTCGCGCGCGATCGGCAGCGTCATGCCTGCGACGCCGGCTTTCGATGCCGCATACGCGGCCTGGCCGATCTGCCCGTCGAACGCGGCGACCGACGCGGTGCTGACGATCACGCCGCGTTCGCCGTCCGCGGTCGGTGAGGTCGCGGCCATCGCGGCGGCCGCGAGCCGGATCATGTTGAACGTGCCGACGAGGTTCACGTTGATCGTCTTCGCAAACACGTCGAGCGGATGCGCGCCGTCCTTGCCGACGGTCTTCGCGGCGGGTGCGATGCCCGCGCAGTTCACGAGGCCGCGCAGCGTGCCCGCGCGCGTCGCCGCGCTGACGGCCGCCTGCGCGTCGGCTTCGCTCGACACGTCACA
>NZ_JAAGPG010000357.1:0-8512 GCF_017104665.1 Burkholderia sp. Se-20378
TCGAGCGCGATGGCGATGGCGGCAGCCGACGTGGCCGCGCGCCGCGTCACGATGCGCGATTCGCCGGCTCGACGTCCGCGCCCAGGTTCAGGCGGTAGCCTGTCGCGTACGCCGCATGCACGGTCCAGCCGAGGCCCGCCGCTTTCAGCCGGCTGCGCAGCCGGCTCACGTACATGTCGACCGTGCGGGTCTGCGTGGACGCTTCCGCGCCCCACACGAGCCGCAACAGATCCTGCCGCTGCACGACGGTGCCGGGATGCTCGGCCAGATGCCAGAGAATGTCGAACTCCTTCGCGCTGAATGCGTGCGACGCGCTGCCGTCGGACACGGTCAGCGTCGCGCGCGACAACACGCAGCCGCCGAGCTGCATGCGCCCGCTGTCGACCGACAGCGCCGCGAAGCGCCGCAACAACGCGCGCACGCGTGCGAGCAGCGTCTGCTTCTCGAGCGGCTTGATCAGGAAATCGTCCGCGCCGGCGTCGAGAATCTTCACGATGTCTTCTTCGTCCGAATGCACGGTCTGGAAGATCACCGGGACGATCGAGCGCGCGCGGCTCCGCACCCACCCGAGCAGCCGCTCGCCGGTCATCCCGGGCAGGTCCCAGTCGAGCACCAGCAGATCGGCCCAGCTGTCGCCGAGGAAGCGACGCGCGTCGAGCCCGTCGCCGAACGCCTCGACGCGGTAGCCCTCGGCCTTGAGCCAGGTGACGAGCAGCGTGCGCTGCACCGGATCGTCCTCGACGACGACGATCTGCTTGGGCTGCTGCACGGTGCGCTGCATGTTCGGTTCGGACATCGCGGAAATAGGGTTGGTCAAGCGAAAAGGAAAGGATGCCGGCGCTCAGCCGTCGGGCGTGACGCTCGCGCGCCAGCGCGCGATGCCGTCCGGCACGGCCGAAGCTGCCGCGCCTGCCGGCGTGGGCATCGGCAGGCGCATCACGAACGCCGTGCCGACGCCGCGATTCGATTCGGCGTACAGCGTGCCCGCATGCGCGGCGGCGACCTGCGCGGCGAGCTGCAGCCCGAGGCCGAAGCCCATCGAGCCACGCTTCGCGAGCGGCGCGAAATCGGTGATGCGCCCATCCGTGGCGAGGCCCGGCAGGCCGCCGGCCCAATCGCGGATCGTCACTTCCGCGTGCGCGTCACGCACGTGCAGCCGGATCTCGACGCGCGCGCCCTGCCGCGACGCCTGCACCGCATTGTCGATCAGGTTCTGCAGCGCACGGGCGACGAATACGCGCGCGCCGCGCAACCACAGCGGTACGGCGTCGTCGAGCCAGAGCTGCAACGCGACGCCGCGATAGACGGCGCCCACTTCGAGCTTCGGCACGAGCTCGCGCAGCATCGTGCGCAGGTCGAAGCGTATGAAATGGCGCTGACGGAGATCGTCCGCCGCCGACGCGACGAGGTAGTCCTGGCCGAGCAGCAACGCGTGCCGCGCGAGTTGCGCGATCCGTTCGAGGCCGCCGCACGCGGCGAACGCTTCGGGATCGGCGTCGTGCAACTGGGTCAGCGCGAGTATCGAATTCTGCGGCGAACGCAGGTCGTGCGCCAGAAAGCGCAGCGACGCGACGCGCTCGTCGAGCGCGCGGCGCAGCGGCGTGATGTCGGCGACCGTGACCGTCGCCGCGATCGCCGGATCGTGCTCGACCGGCTGCAGCGTCAGCCACAGGATCGCGTCGTCGGTTTCGAATTCGAATCCTTGTTCTAGCGTGTCGAACAGTGCGGCGGGATCCGCGCCCGCCGCGTCGCCGAGCAGCGTGTGCAGCGGCAGCCCGGCGGCGAGCGTGCGGCCCAACAGCGCATGCGCGCGCTCGGTGGCCGCGACGATCGCGCCGTCGCGGTCGAGCGCGAGCGTGCCCCACGCCTGCCGGCCCTGCATCACCTCGAGGATTCGGGCGTCGGCCCGTTGCGACACGATCACGTTCGACTCCGGCGGACGTCGCGGTCCGCGAATGATTGGACGGGCCGCGACGCGGCGGCGCGAGCGCGCAGTGTGCACCGATTCGAAAGCGCGTGTCCAGTGCCGCCGCGCCGCGCCGCACGCGCGGTCAGAAGTCGTTCTTCTGGTCGACGTCGCCCGCGCTCACCGTCACTTCGTCCGGCGTGAACTCCATGTTGCCGCCGGCGCCGCGCTTGCCGACGTTCGCGTTCATGAACGGATTGCCGCCCGTCTCGAGGCGCTCCAGCTCCTTCGTCGCACCGGAGTTCAGCTTCACGTTGCCGTCCTTGTCGACGACGCCGACCGAATTGCCGCTGCCGTTGTACAGGTTGCCCTGCGAGTCCATCTTCAGGTGCAGCGCTTCGCCGCCCGCCTTCGTGTTCAGCTTGACGTCGCGCATGTCTTCGCCGGGCTTGTCGCCCGTCGACGGCTTCACGTGGTTCGTCGGGGTGTTGTTGCCGGTCGGCGTGTTGCCGCTCGAATCGCCGCCGATGTCCGTGTCGTCGCCGTCTCCCGAATCGTCCTGCATCAGCAGCGCTTCGATTTCGTGGAGCAGCTTGTCGATCTTCTGATCGCGGCTGCTCGACGACGTCGACGAGGAGTTGAACTGCGACGGGTGGATGGTCGTCGATGTAATGCCGTTAACGCTCATGATCGTCTCGCTATGAATGTGAATCGACTGAAGGAAAGGGAACAGAACGCGCACGGCACTCATGCGCCCGCGGTTCGACGACAAGCTTAGGCAGCGCGACCGCGCGCGCCGCGAACCGCACGAAGCGACGTCGCGGCGCCCGAAACGATCGGGCGCGCATCGTGCGCCGCCGCCGCAACGCGCGCATCGCTTCGCCGCACACGATGTCGCTTCGCACCCGCCGGCCGCGCTCCGCGCGTACGGCGGCGATCATCGCCGACGGATCATCTCTTCTCGACGCATCGCACCGACATGGCGATCAAATCGTGCAACAAAGCCGCATTGCGCGCGCTGCTCTCGGCCTTTTCGGTCGGGCTGCGCGCGAGCGCACACGCGGACCTCGACGAACTGCTGATCGCGCTGCGCGTCCTGCAGCCGCGCAACGCCGCGGTCGACCTGTGCGACGTGCGGCTGCGGATCAGCCGGCGCGACTGGATCGGCGCGCTGCACATTCTGCGCACGCTCGAAGACCAGGCGCGCGGCACGCCGCTGTGCACGGCGCTGCAGAGCTGGTGCCTGTACGCGCTGCAAGACGACGATTGGCGGCGCTATGCGCAGACCGTGGTGCTGTCGGGCGATCGGGCGTCGACAGTGCTCGTCGGCCGGTTCCTCAAAGTGGATGAGCTCTCGGAGGGCGCCGGCGCGCACGACGGCGACGTCGCCGCGCGCATCTCGCAACTGCTGCGGCTCGACCGGTATCAATGGGCGCGGCATGTGCATGCGAGCGGGATGGGGTGAAGATCGGGCGGGTTGGTAGTTTGTGGTTTGCGGCGCTCGTGGCAAGCCGCACATCGGTCGTCACCGTGTCGCGCGAACCCGCATGCCGAGAGCCCGGATACGCGCGACGTTCGCCCCGGCGAACCCGCATCTCCGCCACGACTCCCGTCATGGGTCGGACGCGCCGGCGAAAGTCAGCGAGACCGCGCGAAATCCGCGATGCGCGCCGCGACGCATCGGACGCAGGCAATCGATGGCCGGCGCGAGCGCAGGCGCGGATCGTCGCCGCCAACCCGCCGCGCTGGCGCTCCCGTGCAAGCTCCTCGCCGATTCATGCAGCCTGGCGCGGCGACGCCTCCGCATCGCGGGTCGCGACGGCCTCGCCCAGCGGCCCCGGCGCCCTGGTGATCGCGAACAGATAGCTGTCGCCCGCGCTCATCCCGCGATTCGGACGCGCCTCGTAGTTGCGCACGACGCCCTCGCTGACGAACCCCAGCTTCGGCATGAACGGCGCGGCGCGGCCCGTCACCGAGCAGAACGCCTCGATCCGGTATACGCCCGGCTGCGCGATCAGCCAGTCGAGAAACCTGCGCAGCATCTCCGACCATGCGCGGGTCCGCACACGCCCCGGCGCGAAGCTCGTCACGAGCCCGATCTCGACGCGCGGCAGGCGCCCGTGCATTTCGAGGGTGCCGATCAGACGGCCGTCGCGCTTCTCGAACAGTCCCCAGCTGAAAAACGCGCCGCTGCGCCAGCCTTCGGCGAGACGACCGATGCACGCGCGCGTTTCGTCGACGCTGCGATGAATCGGCCACGGCAGGTCGAGCGTCGTCGCCGGATCGCCGAACAGCGCGTCGAAGGCCTCACACGCATCGTCGGCGGTGAGCGGGCGCAGATGAAGGCGCTCGGTTTCGATCAGTTCGGGGGGGCGGATGGCGTTCATCGGCGGCTCCGGTGCAGGGAATGGACACGCCGATTGTCGGACGCCGACGCGCGAGCGTGCCCCATGCGCGCGAAGCCGCGGCGGCGTATGCGAATCGCGATCGCGCGAGCCGCGCCGCTTCGGCGACGTTCGCGCGCGGGTGTATCGCTTCGCACCGCGGCGGGCTGCGGCGCGCATGTCGACGTACAGTGGCGCCGTGTCGCCCGGTGCGCCCATTGCGCGGCAGTCGGGCGCCAGGGTCTACCTTCTTCAGGAGCCGGATTGTGCAGCCAGTATCGATCAAATCCCCCATTCAGACCGGGGGCTCGACGCCGCCTTCGCAGAACCCGCCGGCGATCGGCGCGCCCCTGTCCGGTGCCGCGGCCCCGCAACCGAAGCCGTCAGGCGTGCTGGGAGGCTTGCGACCGCAAGGCGCGTCGACGTCTCGACCCGAGGCCCGTCCGCTGAACGCGTCGGCACTGAAACGCACCGCCGTCAAGCCGGAAGCGACTGGAAACAACGCGTCGCTACTCGAAACCACGCCCGCCGAATTGCAGACGGTGGCGCATCATCCGGTCCTGCAACCGGCCGTGCTTCATTCCGCACACCCGCACGAAGGCAACCTCATCGACCTGAACGACCCGCCCTCCACGACGAAGCCCACCGGTACGCCATCGTCGCTGCTCAACGCAACGCCCGACGAATTGCAGACTGTCGCGCATCATGCGGTCCTGCAACCGGTCGTGCTTCATTCCGCACACCCGCACGAAGGCAACCTCATCGATTTGAGCGATCCGCCACCGACACCGCAAGCCGCGCACGGGCAACCGTCGCCGCTCGGGGCCGGGCACGCTCAATCGCTGGCTGCAGGCACCCCGCCGTCGAAACCCGCATCCGCCGCCGGGCATGAAGCACACGGCGCCCACGATGCACAGACGCTTGCCGCGGCCGGGATGCCGAGTATCCAGCAGATCCATCACGAGACCGCGCAGACGATCAGGATGCAGCGTGCAGTCGGGTTCGCGAACCAGCTGCTCGCCGTGGCGGAGATGATCAACAGCTTCCAGATGAAACTGATCGACATGATCAAGAAGGCGGTGTCGCGATGATCATGCGTCGACGCGACATCGAAGTCACGCGGTGAGGCATTGGCGCGGCGGCCCAGCGCGCCGGCTTCGCCCGGCCGGAACGATCGCCCGGCGTGCAACAGCCGACCGGCGGCGACGCGCTGTGCGTCGCCCCGCGTCCTCACCGGTCGAAGGTCTGCGAAGGCGCCTCGTCGAACATCCGCCGATAGCCGTTGACCAGCGTCGACCGATGCTGGATCCCCCAGCGGTTCGCGATCTCGAGCACGCTCGCCGCGCGCGGCCCTTCCGACAGCAGCTCGCCGCGAATCCGCTCCATCCGCTGCCGTCGGATCAGCTGGCTCGGCGACAACCCGAGAAACGTCTTGAACGCCGCCTGCAATGCGCGCTCGGTCACGTCGATGTGCGCGGCGATCTCCCGCACCGACAGGTCGCGCTGGTCGAGCCGCTCCATCAAATAGCGATACGCGCGCCGGTACTTGCCGGGCAGCCGCGCGCTGACGTCGTCGCTCGGCGCCGCCGCGTGCGTGCCGCACCGCGCAATCGCGAGGGAGGGCGCGAGCGCCGCGCCGTCCGAGCGTACGTGCCGCACCGAGGCGAGCGCATAGCGCGCATACAGCGACGACGATTCGCGAATCCGCCCCTGCTGCTCACACACCTTCGCCGCGCAGTACAGATAGTCGAGGGTCCAGCGCACGTGCGAGCCGCAGCGCCCGACCGCATCGCGATACGGCGCGATCATCGCGTTGGCGACATTCGGCGCGTGCCCCGCGAGCGCCGCCAGCGCGACTTCAAGGCACACGCTGCGCTGGTAGTCGACGAGGCCCGTCTTCGCGCACCAGCTCACATGCGCATCGATCTGCGCGAGTGCCGCGTGGTCGCCGGCGGCGAGCGCGCATGCCTGGCGCAGGTAGTCGACGCGCTTCCGCAGCAGCGGCAGCGCATCGGCATCGGCCGCCGGCGCGCCCGTTTCCGCGAACGCCGACAACGGCAGATCGGCCAGCGCGGAACGCCAGTAGACGTGATCGCCGAGCGCGTCGGCGCGACCGATCCGGTATTGCAGCAGCAAGTCCGCGCGCAGCGCGCCGGCGAGCTGCCGCCAGCGCGGATCGGCATCGCGAGCGGCTGCGTCGAGCCCGTCGAGCGCCCCCATCGCGTCCTCGGCGCGGCCGAGATGAGGCATGACGACGCACGCGCCGACGAGGCTCTCGAGCTTCTGCCCGGCGCTCGCCGCGCGATCGTCGGCGATCCGTCGTAAGCCCGCCTGCGCGACGCCGCAGCGGTTCTGGAAGAACGCCTGCCAGCTCGCGTTGCGGCAGGTCATCACGCGCGTCTGGTCGCGCGAATCGCGCAGCAGCTTCAACGCGCGGCGGAACATGTCCTCGGCCTCCTCGAAGCGGCCGAGCACGAGCTGGATGTCCGCGTACGCGCTGACGTCGCGCACGTCGTTGGCCGGGTCGCCCGGGTCGGCTTCGCAGCGCGAGGCGACGAGCGCGGCCGCTTCGGCGAAGCGGCCGTCGAACACGCGCGCTGCGTAGGCGTCGGTCGACGCCGGATTGGCAAGCGCGGCGGCGGCAGCGAAATAGAGTGTCGAAAACATGGTGGATCCTTTCGGCAAGCGGGTTCGAATACGAAGTTCGGGCTCGATCCGCGCGCCGCGCCGCCGCTCGTCGCGGGGTGCAGTGCATGGATGCGTGCCGCTATCGTCTCGTTCGCGCCGGATCCGCGCAGCAATTTGTGACGTTCCGTTACGATTGGCCCGCCGGTTGCGCGGGCCGCGCTACACCCGCAGCCAGAAATATTCGCCGGACGCGATACCGCTGAACATCTCGTCGCCCGATTCGATGATGTTCTGCCGCCAGTAGCGGCCGTGCTCCGCATAGTGCGCGAACAGATCGGCGAGCGTCTCGCCCGTTACGTCCGGCGTGAGCGGCAATCGCATCAGCAGCACGATGCTGCCGGTGTCCGCGTCGATCCCGAGTTGCGCCTGGTCCTGCGCGTAGATCAGCAGGTTCGCCTCGAGCAGAAGCCGGTACACCGCGAGCGTGCGGCCCGCGCTGACGATGCCGTAATGGAAATTCACGTACATCGACTCCGGATCCTCGTCGAAGTACTCGATGCGCACGTCGAAGCCCTCGACGTCGATCGTCCGCGTCTCGAGCACGTAATCGACGTCCGTCAGGCCGACAACCGCGCATACCTCCGCGACGACCTGTGCGTAACGTTCCCAACTCATGACAGTTTCACCCCGGTATCCGGCGTCCCCAAAAAAATACAGCCGGCGCTCGCGCGCCGGCCGCCCAACACGATGCCGAACGGCAGCCGGCTTACTGCGCCGGCTTCGACGCGTCGCCGACCATCTTCGTGGCCTGCTTCTTCACGTCGTTCTCCGCCTTCGTCATCTCTTGCATCTGCTGCAGTTTCGTTGCCGCCTTCGAAAACGCGATGCCTGCCATCGTGTCCTTCGTCATTTCGCCCAGTGCACCACCGACCAATGCCGACATGATTACTCTCCAGAAAGTGCGTGATTCGATCACGCGTTGACAACGTTCCAGCGCCGCCGCTTCATGTCGCGGCCCGCCGCTTTTTTGCCGCGCAGCGGGCGGCATCGTCGGGAACGGCTCGCGCCGCTCCGTCCGCCGCCGCCCGCTGCGCGGCGAAACCAGGGCCGCTATGCGGCCGTCGCATTCGCCTCGTGCAACGTCGCGACAATCCGCTGCGCCGCCAGCAAGCCGCGATAGATCTTTTGCATCGCGTCGCGGTCGTAGTCGCTCGCCGCCTGCGCGGTGGCCGCGCTCACCCGCTCGGCCGTCTCGCCCAGCGCCTCGCGGAGCACGCCGATCCGTACCGCCGCGTCAGGCGCCCCGAGCGCCTGCTCGAGCGGTCCGCATTCATCCGCCGCCCGTTCCAATGCTTCGTACATGCCGTTTCTCCCATCAGTTGAGGTTCGTCGCGCCGTTCGCCGACGCGCCCGCAAACACGTGCTTCACGCCGTCCGGCGTCTCGATGTAGCGCACGTCGCCGATCTCGAGCATCCCCGAGTACGCGACGGGCACCGGTGCGTCGCCGGACTGGCGTGCATCGACGTCGATCGCGCGCACGTTCGGCCCGACGTCGGCGCGCACGCGCTCGACCGCCGCGCGCAGCTGCGCGTG
>NZ_JAAGPG010000358.1:0-241 GCF_017104665.1 Burkholderia sp. Se-20378
GGGTCATTAAAAAAAAAAAAAAAAAAAAAAACAACGAAGGGTCCATATCCAACCGCACAACAGAAGCAGAACGACAGTTGACGCAGTTCCTGGTCGAACCGTCCACATACGTGTATATACCATGCCGTACTAGTCAACACGCTACTTGCATGTATGTCACACTGTTAGCACGACTGTCCGTCGACGCAGTAGAGATAGACACCACGCCAGCACGCAACAAGCCAACACAACCGTACGCACA
>NZ_JAAGPG010000034.1:0-36648 GCF_017104665.1 Burkholderia sp. Se-20378
TCCGCCGCGCCGGCACCGCGTGCCGTGCGGCGGCATGCGCATCAGGCCCAGTGGCCCGGAACCCAGCGCCACGCCGGGCCGCGCGCGACCCAGTGGCCCGGCACCCAGTGATAGCCGACGCGAACCACTTGCCAGTGGCCCGGAATCCACACGTAGCGGCCCTGCCGCCAGTGCCAGTGGCCCTGGTCCCACACATAGCCCGCGCGCGGCGCCGGCATCCCTTCGACGCGAGGCGCCGGCGGCGCGTAAGGCGCGCCGATGACGGCCTGCGCGAAGGCGGCCGACGCAGCGAGCGCGGCCACGCATGCCGCGGCAAACCGCAATGGCGTGGAAAGCTTCATGAAAGACTCCGAGGTAGCGGGTATCGACCGGAAGCGGCCGTTCATGCGTTAAACGGCGCGGGCGAACGAAATCCGTCGCGATGCCGGCAAATAAATTTCAACGGAGTCGCACGCGTGTGGCGCGGACCGGATGCCGCAATCCACGAGTTCGGGCATGGGCCAACGCTTGCGCGGGGTTGCCCTGCTGTCACAACCCGGCAAAACTGCCCTCCGACAATGTTTGCCACCGGGATCCCGCTCGTTTCCGGCTCACGCACCGGCCACGCTCGCGCATGGCCGGGCGGTTCCACATCTCGCGTCTCCACCAACGAAAACACCGACCATGTCGAACCAGGACAACTCCCCGATCCAGCCGAACGAGCCGGCCGCGTCCGTCTCGCGTCGCGGCTTCCTGAAACTCGCCGGCGTATCCGGCCTCGCCACCGCCGCCGGTGGCCTCGCGGCAGCCAGGGCCGCCGCGTCGAACCCGGACGGCACGCCCGAACAGGTCCACCTGACGTGGGGCAACGACCCGACGTCGGAAGTCGTGATCTCGTGGGCATCGCTCGCGTCGGCCGTCAATCCGCGCGCGCGCATCGTCGCCGACGGCGAGCCGGCGCGCACCGTGCACGGCGTCCAGCGCCTGTACACGGACGGCCTGAACGGCGAGACGGTGTTCGCGTACCACGCACGCGTGCACGGGCTGAAGCCGAATACGCACTACCGCTACGAGATCACGGCCGACAACGACAGCAACGCCGCGCAGCCGTTCTCCGCGAATTTCTCGACCGCGCCGCGCGGCCGCGCGCCGTTCCGCTTCACGAGCTACGGCGATCTCGCGACGCCGAACGGCGCGTGGGTGCTGTCGTCGCCGCAGAGCCGCTTCGCGGTGCAGGCCGTCGAGCAGTTCCAGCCGCTGTTCCACCTGCTGAACGGCGACCTCTGCTATGCGAACCTGAACCCCGCACACCAGCCCGAGGTGTGGCGCGATTTCGGCAACAACAACCAGACGTCGGCCGCGAATCGGCCGTGGATGCCGTGCCCCGGCAATCACGAGATCGAGTTCAACAACGGCCCGCAGGGGCTCGACTCGTATCTCGCCCGCTATACGCTGCCGGAGAACGGCACGCGCTTCCAGGGTCGCTGGTACAGCTTCCGCGTGAGCTCGGTGCTGTTCGTGTCGCTCGACGCGGACGACGTGGTGTACCAGGACGCCGCCGCATTCGTCGGCGGCCCCGCGCCGCTCGTGCCGGCCGCGAGCACGGGCCGCCCGCCGATCGAGCCCGGCACGTCGTTCTACGTGCGCGGCTACAGCAACGGCGAACAGACGCGCTGGCTCGAACACACGCTGCGTCATGCCGCGCACGACGACGACATCGACTGGATCATCGTGCAGATGCACCAGGACGCACTCAGTTCGTCGAAGACGGGCAACGGTTCGGACAAGGGCATTCGCGAAGCATGGCTGCCGCTGTTCGACCGCTACGGCGTCGACCTCGTGCTGTGCGGCCACGATCACGACTACGAGCGCAGCTACCCGGTGCGCGGCTGCAATCACCGTGCGGGCGTCGATGCGACGACCGGCGAAGTCGTCGAGACGCTGCAGCCGCGCCCGGTCGGCTCGAACGACCCGGACCGCACGAAGTTCGACACGAGCCACGGCACGATCCACCTGATCCTCGGCGGCGGCGGCACCAGCGCGCCGCTCGACGTGTACGGCGAGAACCCGGCGACCGGCTTTGCGCGGGCGAAGGTGTTCACGAAGCCGAACCGGCCGGTGCCCGGCACGGCGCCGAACACGTTCGTGCGCGAGCCGGCCGACGCGCTCGAGGATGCGATCTGGTCCGCGCGCCGCGATACGGGCACCGGCTACGGGATCGCCGTGTTCGATCACGACCCGGGCAAGCCGGGCGGACACACGACGATCACGATGCGCTACTACCACGCGCCGGGCGCCGACCAGCACCCGACCGCCGACTACGAGCTGTTCGAGACGATCGAGTTGAGCAAGAAGCGCAACGAACGGTGATCGGGCGGGCGCCCGTTGCGACGGGCGCCCAACGCGGCGCCGTCAGGGCGTGTGGCGGCGTGGCACGCGTTAGACTGCCCGCCTCGCACACCGGCCCATGAAGATGAGTTTCGAATACCACATCCACACGCCCCCGTCGGCCGACGCATTCGATGCGATCGCGAATGCGTTGCGGCAAGCACACGACGGCATCGACATCGATCGCGACCGACGGCAGCTTGAAGTCCGTGGCGACGCAGGCGGCTGGCCACTGGTCAGCCTGTCGACCGACGAAGGCGGTTTCTTCGTTGTCACGACGCTCGGGCCGACGCGAGACGCGATGCTCGACTCGATCGGCCGCGCGCTGTCCGCAATCGGCGCGGCGTGGCATATCGACGACGCATGACCAACTGCCCCTTTCGCCAGCTCGCCTGAACCGGCCGCACGCGCGGCGCCGACACCCTTCCAACGCCCGCCATTCGGCCCGCCCGGCTTCGCCCCTTTAAGCTACGCATGTCCAGGCGCGCCGCCCCGCGCCCGCATCGACCTCGCCCGTCTGGCGAGCTAAGGTGTAAACCCTTATTTTTGCTTGGTCTATTCTCAACCTAAACTGTGTCTACAGTTTGTAGACAATGAAATCATGTCCAGACAGAAGCTTCAGACCGCCTCACCGGATGCCGAATCCGGCGGCTCGGCGGATCGCAAGAACGTAATGGCGGAGACACTGCGGCGACGCATCGTGAGCATGGAGCTCGCGCCCGGCGCCGTCGTCGACGAGCTCGCGCTCAGCGAGGAATTCGGGCTCTCGCGCCCGCCGGTGCGCGAACTGATGCGCCAGATGGCGGCGGAAGGCTATCTCGAGCTCGAGCCGAACCGGCCGGCCCGCGTGTCGCCGATGGGTTATCAGTCGCTGCGCAGCTTTTTCCTGGCCGCCCCGCTGATCTACGTCGCGACGACCCAGCTGGCGGCAAGCCACGCGACGGCGGAAGAAGTGGAACGGTTGAAGGCGATCCAGGCGCAGTTTCGCACCGCGATCGAGCAGAACGACCTGCAGGCGCGCGTGCTCCAGAACGACGCGTTCCACTTCGAGATCGGCCGGATCGCGCGCAACGCCTACCTGATGCCGAGCCTGCGCCGCGTGCTGATCGATCACGCCCGCCTCGGCAAGATTTTTTACCGGTCGCCGGCGACGACCGACATGCAGCAGGACCTGGAAACAGCAGTCAAGCAGCACGACGAGATCATCGAAGCGATTGCGCAGCGCGACGCGCAGCGCGCCGGCGAGCTGGTCCGCAGCCACATGGAGCTGTCGCGCCGCCGCATGGCCGAGTACGTGATCCCGGAAGGCCTGGACGTACCCATCCAGTTTTAACGGCCGCACCAGACGGCGCACGCTTTCACGTGCGCCGCCTTCCCGCGCGATCGATCAGGACTCTTTACCGATATTGGATTTAGGAATGCATAAGGTCACATCGCTTCCGGCCGACGACAAGATGTGCGGCTGGTACCACACCAGCCGGCAGCGGCAGCCCAGGCCGTCGCACGGCGGGGAATCCAGCGCGCGCTGGGCCGTCGTGGGCGCGGGCTTCACCGGCCTGGCCGCCGCCCGGCAGCTCGCGCTGAATTTTCCGGATGACGAGATCGTCCTGGTCGACGCGCAGGAAGTCGGCTTCGGCACCTCCGGGCGCAACGCCGGTTTCGCGATCGACCTGCCGCACGACATCGGCGCCGACGACTACATCGGCGACATCCCCACCGCCAGGACGACGCTGAAGCTGAACGTGCTCGGCCAGACGATCCTGCGCCGGCTCGTGGCCGAGCACGGCATCGATTGCGCGATGAGCGCGTCCGGGAAATACCAGGCGGCCGTGGAAGCGCGCGGCATCGCCGTGCTCGACGCCTACCGCCGCGGTCTCGACAAGCTCGGCCAGCCGTACGAGATGATCGACGGCAAGGATCTGCCCGCGCATATCGGCACGTCGTTCTACCGGAAGGCGCTGTTCACGCCGGGCACCGTGCTGATCCAGCCGTCGGCGCTCGTGAAAGGGCTGGCCGACTGCCTGCCGCCGAACGTGACGCTGTACGAGCACACGCCGATCACCGACGTCGAGTACGGCGACAGGATCGTGCTCGCCCACCGCAACGGCCGGATCACGGTCGACAAGCTGGTGCTCGCGAACAACGCGTTCGGCATGCGCTTCGGCTTCCTGCAGCACACGATGCTGCCGGTCTTCCTGTATGCGAGCCTGACACGGCCGCTGACCGGCGCCGAACAGGCGCAACTGGGCGGCAAGCCGTTCTGGGGCGTGATCCCGGCCGACCCGTTCGGCAGCACGCTGCGCCGTACGCACGACAACCGCATCCTGGTGCGCAACAGCTTCAGCTTCAACCCCGACGGCCGCCCGCGCGAGAAGTACCTGCCGCGTTTCGCCGACCGGCACCGGCTGTCGTTCGAACGCCGCTTCCCGATGCTGCCGGACGTCGAGTTCGAGTACACGTGGAGCGGCTCGCTGGCGCTGTCGCAGAACCACAAGGGATTCTTCGGGCAGCTTGCGCCGAACGTCTACGGCGCGCTGTGCTGCAACGGCCTCGGCATCACGCGCGGCACCGTGACGGGCACGCTGCTCGCCGACTGGCTGGCCGGCAAGCGCAGCGACCTGGTCGATTTCCTGCTGGCAACATCAGGGCCGAACCGTACCCCGCCCGAGCCGTTCCTGTCGCTCGGCGTCAACTCGACCCTCTGGTGGGGGCAACGCAAGGCAGGACTCGAAAGCTGATCGGGCCGCCACGCGCGTCACCCCGCCAGGAAGCACCGGACAACCGATACCGATTCATGCATCACGCTTAGTAGACCATATCAATAGATCGCGCGACGGGATGCCGTGCGCCATTTCATGGAAGGAGACAGGCAATGTCAACGAATCACATGTCCATCGAGGATGTTCCGCTCAATGGATTCCACCAGTTGCTCACGATCCGCTCGGGCGGCGGCTGGCTCATGGACGGCTACGTGCTGAGCATCATCGGCGTCGCGATGGTGCAGTTTTCCGACGCGCTCGGCCTGACCGGCTTCTGGCAAGGCATGGTCGCCGCGTCCGCACTGATCGGCATCTTCTTCGGCGGCTTCATCGGTGGCTGGCTCAGCGACCGTCTCGGGCGGAAGAAGCCCTACTTCTTCGGCCCCGTGATCTTCTTCGTCTGCTCGCTCGCGCAGCTGTGGGTCCACTCGGGCGAAGCGCTGTTCGTGCTGCGCTTCCTGATCGGCATCGGCGTGGGCATCGAATACCCGGTCGCCGGCTCGCTGCTCGTCGAGTTCATGCCGCGCAAGTATCGCGGGCCGCGCCTCGCGATGCTGACGATCATCTGGTTCTTCGGCGCGGCGCTCGCGTACATCGTCGGCAACATCATCCTCGGCAGCGGCGGCCCCGACGCGTGGCGCTGGGTGCTGGCCAGCCCGGCCGTGATCGGTCTCGCGCTGTTCTTCGTGCGCATCGGCACGCCCGAATCGCCGCGCTGGCTGCTCAGCAAGGGCCGTGTCGCGGAAGCCGACGACGTGATCCGGAAAGTCTACGGCCCGTCGTTCTCGGTGAAGAACCTGCCGGAGGAGCAAACCGAAAAGAAGATCTCGCTGTGGGCACTGCTGCACTCGGGCTACGGCAAGCGGATGCTGTTCGTGTCGGTGTTCTGGAGCTGCTCCGTGATTCCCGTGTTCGCCGTCTACTCGTTCGCGCCGCGCGTGCTCGAAGCGCTGCACCTGACCGGCAAGTGGGAATCGTTCGGCTCGGTGGCGATCACGTTGCTGTTCGTGGTCGGCTGCATCATCGCGACGTGGATCATCAACGAACTCGGCCGCCGCGCGATGGTGATCCACAGCTTCCTCTGGTCGGGCCTCGCGCTGCTGGGCCTCGGCGCCTGCTCCGGCGGCTCGGCGGTGCTGATCCTCGTGCTGTTCGGTGCGTATGCGGTGCTGATCGGCGGCGCGCAGGTGCTGCAGCTCGTCTACCCGAATGAAATCTTCCCGACCGACATCCGCGCATTCGCGGTCGGCATGGGCGCATCGCTGTCACGCATCGGCGCGGCTGTCGGCACCTGGCTCGTGCCGATCGCGCTGCAGACCGTCGGCATCGGCAACACCATGTACGCAGCGGCGGCCGTCTCGTTCGTCGGGCTGATCGCATCGCTTGCACTCGCGCCCGAAACGCGCTCGCTCAGCCTGCAAGAGGCCGCGTCGCTCAACCACTGATCCCATTACCGGTGCGCCGCTGCGCTCGCAGCGACGCACCTTTCGTCAACCCGACCGTTTCCCTTTCCGCGGAAGAACATCATGAATTTCGAAGGCATCTACACCCCTGCCATCACGCCCCTGAACGCCGCCGGCCAGATCGACAAGACCGCATTCGCCGACGTGATCGAATCGCTGATCGCGGCCGGCGTGCACGGCATCATCATCGGCGGCTCGACCGGCGAATACTATGCGCACACCGCGCAAGAGCGCTTCGATCTCGGCGCATGGGCGCGTGAAGTGATCGGCTCGCGCGTGCCGCTCGTGATCGGCACCGGCGCGGTGCGCACCGAGGATTCCGTCGAATACGCGAAGGCGGCCAAGGCCGTGCGCGCCGACGCGATCCTGGTCGGCTCGCCGCCCTACGCGCTGCCCACGCAACAGGAGAACGCGGCGCACGCGCTGGAGATCGATCGCGCGGCCGACCTGCCGATCATGCTGTACAACTACCCGGGCCGGATGAGCGTGTCGATGGACCGTGAATTCTTCCGCACCGTTTGCGACGCGTCGAAGAACATCGTCGCGATCAAGGAAAGCTCGGGCCAGACGGGCCAGTTGCACATGCTGGTGCGCGAGTTCCCGAACATCAGCGTGTCGTGCGGCTGGGACGACCAGGCGCTGGAGTTCTTCGCCTGGGGCGCGCGCAGCTGGGTCTGCGCGGGCTCGAACTTCCTGCCGGCCGAGCATATCGCGCTGTACCAGGCGTGCGCGATCGAGAAGGACTTCGACAAGGGCCGCCGGATCATGTCCGCGATGATGCCGCTGATGGATTTCCTCGAAGGCGGCAAGTTCGTCCAGTCGATCAAGTACGGCTGCGAACTCGCGGGCCTGCGCGCAGGCGGCGTACGTGCACCGCTGCGCGCGCTCGACGAACAGGAAAAGCAGACGCTGGCCACGATCGTGGCAGGCATCAAGCGTGAAGTCGCCGCCGTCACCGGAGGCCAGGCCTGATGACCGACCTGCTCAGCGCGCCGGAATATGCGGCGCTGGCCGCGGCGCTTCGCTTCCCGTCCGGGCCGTTCATCGACGGCGCATTCCGCACGGCCAGTTCCGGCGATACCTTCGCGACCGTCAATCCGGCCACCGACGCCGTCCTCGCACAGATTGGCGCCTGCAATGCGGCCGACGTCGACCTCGCGGTCGCCAATGCGCGGCAGGCGTTCAAAGACGGCCGCTGGCGCAAGCTCGCGCCGTCGCACCGCAAGGCCGTCCTGCTGAAGTTTGCCGACCTGCTCGAGCAGCACGCGCACGAACTCGCGACGATGGAAAGCCTCGACAGCGGCAAGCCGATCCGCGAGTGCCAGACCATCGACGTGCCGGAGACGATTCATACGATCCGCTGGCACGCCGAGCTGATCGACAAGATCTATGACAACACCGCGCCCGTCGGCGGCAACGCGCTGGCGCTGGTCGTGCGCGAGCCGATCGGCGTCGTCGGGCTCGTGCTGCCGTGGAATTTCCCGCTGCTGATGCTCGCGTGGAAGATCGGCCCGTCGCTCGCGGCCGGCTGCTCGATCGTCGTGAAGCCGGCGAAGGAAACCACGCTCACGGCACTGCGCGTCGCGGAACTCGCGCACGAAGCCGGCGTGCCGGCCGGCGTCTTCAACGTGCTGCCGGGCGGCGGCAAGGAAGTCGGCGAGCCGCTGGGCCGTCACGCGGACGTCGACATGGTGAGCTTCACCGGGTCGACCGATACCGGGCGGAAGTTCCTCAAGTACGCGGCCGAATCCAACCTGAAGCGCATCGTGCTAGAGTGCGGCGGCAAGAATCCGGCGGTCGTGCTGCCCGACGCCCCCGATCTCGACGCGGTCGCGCAGCACATCGTCAACGGCGCGTTCTGGAACATGGGCGAGAACTGCTCGGCATCGTCGCGGCTGATCGTCCATGCCGACATCAAGGACGACCTGCTGCGGCGTATCGGCACGCAGATGCGCGAATGGAAGATGGGCAACCCGCTCGACCCGGCGCACCGGATCGGCGCGATGGTCAGCAAGGCCCACTTCGAGAAAGTGCGCTCGTACCTCGAGCAGGCCGGTGCGGAACACCTGCACGTCGCGTTCGGCGGCCAGACCGACGGCGGCATTTTCGTCGAGCCGACCGTGGTGGACGGCGTGAGCCCAAGCAGCCGGCTGTTCCGCGAGGAGATCTTCGGCCCGGTCCTGTCGGTCACGACGTTCACCGACGTCGGCGAAGCGATCGCGCTGGCCAACGACTCGGTCTACGGGCTCGCCGCGTCGGTCTACACCGGCAGCCTGAACCAGGCGATCCGGCTGTCGCGCGAGATCCGCGCGGGTGTCGTGACCGTCAACTGCTTCGGCGAAGGCGACGTGACGACGCCGTTCGGCGGCTACAAGGAATCCGGATTCGGCGGCCGTGACAAGTCGGTCTGGGCGCACGACCAGTACACCGAGATCAAGACCATCTGGATCGACGTACCCGCGGATCTCGCGTAAGCGCGCCGCGTTGCATGGCCGGTTGCAGCCGCCGCCGCGTGTGGCGGGCGCAACCGGAGTTTCCGTTTGCGGCGACAGCACGCGCGGGCGGAACCGAATCATCCGAAATCGAATTTGAATGTTGAAACAGGCAGGAAGCATGAAGCGCAAGAATAAGGCAACGCTCGCCGGGCTCGGCGCAGTGTTGTTGTGGGCCTCCGTCGTCGCCCTCGTTCGTGGAGTGAGCGAAAGTCTCGGCGCGACCGGCGGCGCCGCGATGATCTATACGGTGGCATCCGCGCTTCTGCTGTTGACGATCGGCTTCCCCGATCTCAGCAAATTCCCGAAAAAGTATCTGCTCTGGGGCGGGCTGCTGTTCGTCGCGTACGAGCTGTGCCTGTCGCTGTCGATCGGCTATGCAAGCAACGGCCAGCAGGCGATCGAAGTCGCGATGGTCAACTATCTGTGGCCGAGCTTCACGCTGGTCGCGGCGATCGTGTTCAACAAGCAGCGCGCCAACCTGCTGGTCGTGCCCGGCGTCCTGCTGTCGATGCTCGGCATCTGCCGGGTGCTCGGCGGCGACCAGGGCCTCGATCCGGCCGGCATGCTGCACAACGTCGCGGACAATCCGCTGAGCTACGGCCTCGCGTTCTTCGGCGCGCTGATCTGGGCCGGCTATTGCACGGTCACGGCGCGCCTCGCCGACGGCAAGAACGGCGTCACGCCGTTCTTCATGCTGGTGGCGCTGGCGCTCTGGATCAAGTTCGCGATCGAAGGCGGCGGCGGCATGACGTTCAGCCTGCATGCGGTCATCTACATCGTGCTGGCGGCATCGGCGCTGGGGTTCGGCTATGCGGCCTGGAACACCGGCATCATGCACGGCAACGTGACGGTCATCGTCGGTGCGTCGTACTTCACCCCGGTGCTCGCCGCCATGCTCGCCGCGACGCTGCTGCATGCGCCGCTGTCGATCGAATTCTGGCAAGGCGCATTGATGGTTTGCGGCGGGTCGATCCTGTGCTGGCTCGCGACGCGCGGCCGACGCCGTGAGAAAGCCGCGCCCGTTCGCGTCGGCAACGAAGCGCAGGGCAACTGCCAGGGCTGACGATGCCGGGTGCTTTCGTTGCGACGCCGCTCGACAGCACCCGGTGGACCTGCAAACCGTCAACCACTCGTACTAGCTGCGCGACTCCAGCGCGATACGCACGGCCAGCCCGGCCAGCACCGTACCCATCAACCAGCGCTGAGCCGACGCCCAGACCGGCCGTCCGGCCAGAAAGCCCGCGATGCCGCCGGCCATGCAGGCAATCAGCGCATTCACGCTGACACTCACCGCGATCTGCACGCAGCCGAGCGCCAGCGATTGCGCGAGCACGCTGCCGTGCCCCGGCGAAATGAACTGCGGCAGAAGCGACAGATACATCACCGCGATCTTCGGATTCGCGAGGTTCGTGACGAAGCCCATCGTGAACAGCCTGGCGCGGCTGTCGTGCGGCAACTGCCGGACCTGGAACGCCGAGCGACCGCCCGGCTTCAACGCCTGCCATGCCAGGTACGCCAGATAAAGCGCACCGGCGAAACGCAGCGCGTCGTACGCATACGGCACGGCCATCACCAGCGCGGTGATGCCGAGCGCCGCGCACACCATGTAGAAAACGAACCCCATCGCAACGCCGCCGAGCGACACCAGCCCGGCACGGCGGCCCTGGCAGATCGAGCGTGACACCAGGTAGATCATGTTCGGCCCGGGTGTCAGCACCAT
This sequence comes from Burkholderia sp. Se-20378, assembly GCF_017104665.1. NCBI lineage: Bacteria > Pseudomonadati > Pseudomonadota > Betaproteobacteria > Burkholderiales > Burkholderiaceae > Burkholderia > Burkholderia sp. Se-20378. Next base: position 10,805 of record NZ_JAAGPG010000034.1, read on the forward strand.
GCCGAGCGACACGAGTCCGAAAGCGAGCAAGGTAGGCACGGCCGGCACGGAATTCTCCTTCGGGGCGAAGCGGTCAGGGACGAGTTCGAACAATGTATTGCATCTCGAACGCCATCGGCATGAATAAACTGCAAGCCGCCCATGAGCGCTGTTCATCGCACCGGCCGTTCGTTACCGGCTCTTTTTCGCGCGTGTGTGGATCGCCTTCGCCGCCTTCGCACGTTGTGCGTCGACGAGCCGCACGAACTCGTCCGCGACCGCGTTGCCGGCCGTATTCCACGACAGCCGCACCGAGCGATGCAGCCTCGGCGACAGCTCCAGCACGCGGCCGCCGAACGGCGTGTACGTGAGCGTGATGCGCGGCACGATAGACACGCCCATGCCCGCCTCCGCCATCGACAGAATGGTGCGCATCTCGACCACGTTGAACGCGGCCCGCAGCGGAACGCCGCTGCGCGCGAAGTAATCCGCGATCACCGGCCCGCATCCGGCCTTCGAGAAAATGAACGGCGCAGCGGACAACTGCTTCGCCGACACGCTCTTGCGGCCGGCGAACATGCCGTCCGCCGCCACCGCGACGAAGTCCTCGTCGAGCAGCGGCAGATCGTGCGCGAACGTCTTCGTGCCGGCCACCACGCCGACATCGGCCGTGCCGTCGTCGATCCACCCTTCGACTTCGCTGTCCGTGCCTTCGAGCAGCACCGCCGACACGCCCTGGTGCATCTCCTTCAACGCCTCGAGCGCGGGGACGACGAACGCCAGCGACACGCTCGGAAGCGACGCGACCACCAGCTTCCCTTCGAGCTTGCCGCGCGACAGGCTGAACTGCTGGCGCAACAGCTGGGCTTCCCGCACCACGCTCTGGACGTACGGCCACAGACGTTCGCCCGCTGCCGTCAGGACGACCGGCTGCCGGTCGCGCCAGAGCAGCTTGACTTCCGTGATGTCTTCCAGCTCGGTCAATGCATGACTGATCGCGGATTGACTGCGGCTGAGCCGATCAGCCGCAGCCGTGAGCGAACCGAGTTCGACCACGGCCGCCAGGGCCTGCAACTGGGCCAGCGTCATCGACGCCTCCTTGTTCAAAGATATGAATCCCATACATGAGACGGTAAATCCTCATGAATTATATTGAACCGCTGAAATGATCACACCGACGCTTCCGGTGGCGCGCCGCGGCCGGCGCCGAATGTCCTTCGCAACGCTCAGGTAAGATGCATCCTCGAACCGCATGTCGATTGCCTGCGGCCCCGGCCGCACAACGGCGCGGCGCCACGCGATCGACTTCCGGTTCAGGCCAATCCAGAACAAATGCGTGCAAGACACACGCGACCGCCACGAGCGCCATCGACCGCGCTCGCTGCCGGATATGCCGCGACATGCCATTCCATGATGCATTTCAATCTGACTGAAGGTGTGCTGGTCTCCAGCCTGCAGGGGCTCAGCGCGTTCGACCTGGCCGGCATCGCCATTGCGCTGCTGCTGGGCGGCATGGCCAAGGGAATCACGGGCATCGGCGTGCCGCTGATCGCGATGCCGATACTCAGCCAGTTCCTGCCGATCCGGCATGCGGTGCTGCTGCTGTCGATGCCGATCATCCTGGGCAACATCCCGCAGGCGCTGGAAGGTGGCCAGTTGCTGGCGACGGCACGCAAGATCGCCGCGCCGATCGCGGGCACCGTGATCGGCAATATCGTCGGCGTGGCGATCCTGCTGTCGCTCAATCCGGGTCATGCGCAGGCGGCGTCCGGCGCGCTGCTGATCGTGGCTGCGGCGCTGATGCTCGCCGCGCCGAAACTCAACCTGCCGGAAGCGTGGCAAAAGCCTGTCGGCTTCGCGCTCGGCTTCGGTGCGGCGCTGATGGAGAGCATCGCGTCGGTTCCCGGCCCGCTGCTCGCCACTTACCTGATTTCGTCCGGGGCAACCGGACGCGTCTTCACGAAGCAGATTGCGATCATCCTCGTGGTGTCGATCGTGACGCTGATCACGACGTTCAGCGGCGCCGCGCACGCGAGCGGCGCCGACCTCGCGATCTCGGCGGCAGCCAGCCTGCCGGCCATTGCCGGCATGTGGCTCGTTCGCCCGCTGCGGGACAAGATGTCGCCCCGCCTCTTCAGGATGGTCGTGCTGCTGTTCGTGCTCGTCGCGGCGTCGCAGATGATCTGGAAATCGGGCGTGTTCCGCCACGGTGGATCGCACGTTACCCAGATGGACAACGCGCACGCGAACAAGAATTAATAGATGGCGTAATGCCATCGATCGCGCATGCGTTCTGAAAGCTGCAAAGCGTAGTATTCGCGGACCCGGCGTATCGCCCCGCCCGACGGCGTGGACGAGACGTCACCGACTTTGCTGCTCGCGCGCTGACGCCCACGTCGGCGCTGCCGCGCTTTCAGAGGCATGAAATGGAAACCTACGTATTGCTCGGCTGCGGATTCGGCCTTGGCCTGTTGATCGCGATCTGGGGCATCTGGCAACTCAAGTAACGCTTGCCAGCCCCGTCCACACGCAAGCAATCCGTAGGGAGACGGACGGGAAACTGTAGTTTGCATCCGTATTCGCCACCCATCTTCTTCGCACTCCGATTCATCTATCCGACGGCATCAGCGACTCGTGCCTGCTTCCGCTCGACAGCAAACGCGATCGCGCCGTATCGAAGCGCGCGCACTCGGCCTTGAGCCAGTCCGAAAACACCGCGGTACGCGGATCGCCAGGATTGCGTGACAACAGCATGTAGCGCGCCGGCGCACGCACGTGCGTGCCGAAGACATCCACGAGCCGTCCGCTCGCGATCTCGTCGTGCACCAGCGCGGCGCGCCCCATTGCGACACCCTGATGGTTCAGCGCCGCCGTGATTGCCAGGCTGGAAAAATTGAACTGCGGGCCGTCAAGATGCGCCGTCCACGCCGGACGGACCGCCTCCAGCCACGTGCGCCACTCCACGAATTCGGGTGCACCGCCCCACGGAGCCGCGTCGTGCAGCAGGACGACACCTTCCAGCGATTCGCCGCTGGCAAAGGCCGGATGCTGCGCCAGGTACGCAGGCGTGGCGACCGGAAACAGGATTTCGTCGAGGATCACCTCGGCATGCAGCCGATCGTATTGCACCGGGTCGTAGCGCACTGCCACATCGATGTCGTCGGTCTCCATGGCCTGACGATCCAGTACCTGAAACTCGGCCTTCACGCGAACCGGCACATTCGGTTGTTGCCGGTGAAATTCGGACAGGCGCGGCATCAGCCATTGCAGCGCGAGCGACGGCAGGCAGCTGACCTGCAGCGGGGCGTCCGACACGCCGAGCGCCTGAAGCGTGCGATTGATGTCGACGAACGCGCTCGACATCGTCCCGAGCAGGATCTCGCCCTTTTCGGTCAGCTTCAGTCCACGCGCCTGGCGCACGAACAGCGGATAACCGAGCCGGTCCTCCAGGTTCCGGATCTGCTGGCTCACGGCGCTTTGCGTCAGGTTGAACGCCTGTGCCGTCTTCGTGAAGCTCAGCAACCGGCCGGCCGTTTCAAAGCAGTGCAACGCACCCAGGATCGAACCGTCGAGTCGCATGGATATAAGTCAGGCTAATGTATTCATTAGAAATCGGCGCTTTTGCGCCGGCTTCCCGGATCGTAGCATTCCGTTCATATCTCTCGTTTATCCGATGCAAGCCCGATCCATGACCATCACGCTCCAACCCGCCGATCTATTAGCCAAACTGCAATCCCACCACCCGCTGCTGTGGCTGAATCCCCATGCCGGCAGCCCGATGCCGCACGACGCGCCCGGGCTCGACGCGATTGCGATGGCCGAAGCGCGGCTGGCACGCTGCGAACCGCTGATGGCCGAGCTGTTTCCCGAACTCGCGGCAAGCGCGGGAAAAATCGAATCGCCGCTGATGCCGGCCGACAGCCTGCGGCGCACGCTGTCGATCCCGGCGGACGCACACGGCGCGTGGTTCATCAAGCGCGACGACGCGTTGCCGATCGCCGGCTCGATCAAGGCGCGCGGCGGCTTTCATGAAGTGCTCGCACTCGCGGAGTCGATCGCGATCGAACACGGGCTGCTCGAACCCGCGGGCGACCGGCGGATCCTCGCATCGGCCGCCGCGCGCGAACGGTTTGCCGCGCACACCGTCATCGTCGGCAGCACCGGCAATCTCGGCCTGAGCATCGGCGTGATGGCCGCCGCGCTGGGGTTCGAGTCGGTCGTTCACATGTCGACCGACGCAAAGCCGTGGAAGAAGGCGCGCCTGAGACAACGCGGCGTTCGCGTGATCGAACATGACGGCGACTACGCGCAAGCCGTCGCGGCCGGACGCGCGCAGGCATGCGATCAGCCGCGCAGCCACTTCGTCGACGACGAAGGCTCGCTGATGCTGTTCCTCGGTTACGCGGCCAGCGCCCGGCATCTCGCCGCGCAGCTCGCCGAGGCGGGTCGCCGCGTGGACGCGACGCATCCGCTCTTCGTCCATATTCCGTGTGGCGTCGGCGGCGCGCCAGGCGGCATCGCGTATGGCCTCAAGGCGCTGTTCGGCGCGCACGTGCATTGCTTCTTCGCCGAACCCGTCGCGTCGCCTTGCGTGCTGGTCCAGCTGGCCGCCGGCCCCGGGAAGCCCGTGTCCGTCTACGACGTGGGGCTCGACAACCGGACCGAGGCCGACGGCCTGGCCGTCGCGCAGGCATCGCACCTCGTCAGTCCGCTGATGGCGCCGCTGCTGTCGGGCGTCTTCACCGTCAGCGACGCACAGCTCTACGCGCAGTTGCTTGCGGTTCAACACGCGACGGGCGTGGAACTCGAACCGTCGGCCGCCGCTGCCGTCGGCGGTCCCGGCTGGCTGACGCAGTCCCCGGCCGGCCGCGACTACGTGCATCGCCACGCGATCGACCTGCGGCAGTCCACGCACGTCATCTGGGCAACGGGCGGCTCGCTCGTGCCGCCGGAAGAACATCGCCGCTTCCAGTCTCATGCGAAAGCGCTCGCCGGCGCCGCTGCCAACACGTGACGCGTCGGGGCCAGCGTCCAGCCTCGTTCCCGAAGACGCGTTAGACTGTCCCGATGGAACAATGCCGTTATTGCCAGAGAATCCGCGATGAATGGGATTGCCACGGTGACGAATGCCGCCGGGCAATCGCCAAGGCACTGCGCCGGCAGCGCGCAGGCCTGCCCATGGTGCCCGATCGCATCCGCAACGAACTGCCGTCCGGCGCGCCGACCCAGCAAGTGATCGCCGTGCTGTCGCGCCAGCGCCTGCGTGCGCGCCGCGGCAACGAGGAACGCCGGGAGCGCAAGGAAATCGACGACGACGTCTGATCCGGCAGCGTCGCAGCCCGTCCGCCGCCTCTCCGCCCGCGCCCTCGCCGCCGGGCGCCCCGTCGTGCGCACCATCCGCGCCACGCGCCCCCTCTCCCTTGCAAATCCGGCAACATCGAATAGGGCCAGAAGGTTTTATCTCGAAATTATTGCCCCAGTTGCAACGATCTTTCGCCAAAACTCACGTTTACCCTAGGTCGACCGACGCCTACGATGTAATCAACCGCTTACGACATGGTGTCGAACGCGGAAAGCCAAAAACACCGGAGGTCATCATGAAATCGCTCGTTTCCGCAGTCGTTGCCGCTGTCGCCCTGTCCGCCTCGTTCGGCGCATTCGCTCAAAGCACCGTGACCCGCGCTCAAGTGCGCAATGAACTGGTCCAGCTCGAAAGCGCCGGCTACAAGCCGAGCCAGTCGAGCCCGTACTACCCGGCCGACATCCAGGCTGCGCAAGCCCGCGTGCACGGCGCCGACACCAGCGGCTACGGTGCGCAACCGGCCGCGACCGTCCAGGGTGGCGCACCGGCCGTCAAGGTGCAAAACCCGCGCGACTCGATCTACTTCGGCCACTAAGCAAGCCGGCCGCTGCGCGCCTTCGCGCGCAGTCCGCACCTTCAACGAGCCCGTCCCGCGACGGGCTCGTTGCGTTTGAGCCGCGCACATCGGCGGCCGGCCGTCACCGGCTGCCGCCCGACGCGATACGGCCGGCCGCTTCGTCCGTCCCGCTGTCGGTGCTGCCGCCGATACCACTCCCGTTGCCGACCAGTTCCTGATAGCGCACGAACGCGCGCTGGGCGGACGCCTTCGCCGCGTACATCGCCGCGTCGGCCTTGACGAGCAACTCCTCGGCCGATGCGCCGTCAGCCGGAAACTCGCTGACGCCGATGCTCGCGCCCACGGCCACGCGCCGGTCGCCGAACTCCAGTTCCTCGGCCATCACGAGCTGGATGCGCGACGCGACGTCGCCGATCACCGCCGGTGAGCGCACGTCCGCAATCAGCACGATGAATTCGTCGCCGCCGAGCCGCGCGACCATGTCGCCGCCGCGCAGCACGAGGCTCAGTCGCTTGGCGACCGCGACGAGCGTGCGGTCGCCGGCCGAGTGCCCGTGCTGGTCGTTGATCTGCTTGAAGCGGTCGAGGTCGACGAACATCACCGCCAGCCCTTCGTGCATCGCGGCCGCACGCCGGATCGCGGTATCGAGATGCTCCATGAACAGCAGGCGGTTCGGCAGCTCGGTCAGCGCATCGTGGCCGGCGAGGTGCGTGAGCTCCAGCTGCTTCGCACGCAGCATCGCGACCTGCGTGCGGATCTCGACGCGCATGCTGTCGAAACAGCGCGCGAGCACGCCGATCTCGTCGGCACGCCCGACCGGCAGCTGCTCGGCGGCCGGATCGTCGAACACGTGCGTCGCGGCGCGCGCGAGCGTCTGCAGCGGCCGCGTGATCGCACGCGCGAACAGGATCGCGAGGATCACCGCCATCAAGCTCGACACGAGCACCATCCGGACGATCCGTTCGCCGAGCATGCCGGCCGGCGCCAGCACATCCGCGAGCGGGCGCCCCATCCCGAGCACGACGTAACGGTTGCCCTCGTCGTGCCCGAACGGCGTGCGCGCGAATGCGAACATCTGGCCCGGCGCCGCGGCGGGATCGGTCAGACCATTGAGGGTAACGTTTGCGCGAGCGCTGTCGAATAGCTCGCGTGTGACCGCGAAACGGTCCTGCATCAGTACGCGCCGGCCGCGATCGAAGCCGAACGTCTGCGACGGATCGGGGTGCACGAGAAAATCGCCCCACTCGTTCGCGAGATACACCGCATAGTCTTCCGGCAGATCGCGTTCGAGCCGCTCGAACACGCGCGACAGCTCGACATCGACGACGAGCGCGCCAACCGTCTGGCCCGACGTGTCGACAACCGGCGTGCCCACGCGCAGGATCGGCAGCCCTTCGGCCGCGTGCGACCCCGTCTCGTGGTTGATCACGATCGGCGACAGGTAGATATGACCGGGCGCCGTCGCGAGCGTATCGAATACATAGGAAAACTGTCCTTTTTCCTGGAACGCACTGTCCGGCAATACGACGATGCCGTGCGCATCGCGATCGACGCGGATACGCTCGAGCCCGAAATCCCCGCTCGCGATCAACCGGATCTGCAGGTACTCCGGATGATTTCTCATGAAGCTGTAGAACACCTGCTCGAGCCGCGCGCGTGGCGCGCCATCCCGGTTGTTGCCGCCGGAGACCAGCGCACACGACGGCAACTGCGCGAGCACGAGCGCATCGTCCGCGACGTCGGCCAGCGCCGTGGTGAAGCGCTGCCCCAGCAGTTGCGTCGACATCAGCAGGCTGTGCTGCGCTTCCTGCACGAGCATCGCGCGGTTCGCGCGATACGTGTAATAGCCGGTCGCGCCGGACGCGATCACGCCGATGCAGGCGAACAGCACCGACAGTTTCGACGTGAGCCCGAGCCGGATCATTTTCCGAACCGCTCCGGCCGGTCGCCCGACACGATGCGGCCCCACAGCGATTCGCGCCGCGCGATGTCCTCCACGGGCTGGAGCCAGACGAGATGCTGGTGCCCGGTGTCGAGGCCCGGCGGCGGCGCAAGCGTATTCGCGAGGCCCTGGCGTTCGGTCAGCAGCGCGCCGATCGCCGGTTCGAGCATGTAGTTGATCCAGGCGAACGCGAGCTCCGGATGTTGCGCGCCGCGCGTGACGGCCCAGCAGTCGAGCCACGCGAGCGCGCCTTCATCCGGAATCACGTAGCCGACGTCCGCGCCGGCGCGTCGCAGCAGTTCGACCTGCTGCGTGCCGTAGTTGCCGAACATCAGCGCCGCACGATGCTGGACGAACAACGCGGTCGCCTCTTCGGGAAGCGTGTAGTACGTCAGCAGGTTGCGGCGCAGGTCGATCAGCTTGTGCGCGACGGCGAGCGTCTGCGCGGGCGACAGGCGAAACGGATCGGAATAGCCGAGCGCCAGCGCCGTGAACGAAAAATTGTGCTGCGCGCTGTTGAAGTCGAGCACTTTGCCGCGGTAGCGCGGATTCCACAGCTCCCGCATCGAGCGCGGCGCGGCCGGAACCTGCTTGCGGTCGTAGATCAGCCCCATCGACGAATACGTGAACGGGATCGCATACGTGGCGCCCTCTTCAACGAGCCCGTCGATCGTCGCGAGTTGCTGGAAGTTCGGCAACTGCCGTCGCCGGTTCGGGATGCGCGACAGGTCGATCGGCGCGAGCAGGCGTTCGTGCGCATAGCGCTGGATCTCGGCCGTATTCGCGGCCAGCACGTCGTACGGCGGCGGCGCCGCGCTGTGCATCCGCGTCCACAATGCTTCGTCGGAATCGACGAACGTCACTTCGACGCGTACGTGAAACTGCGCTTCGAACGCGCTGACGACATCGCTGTCCGCATAGCCGGGCCATGCAAGCACGCGCAGCACGTTGTCGTTGACGGCTTCGGGAGAGGCGGCGAACGCAGAAGGAAGCACAGCGGCCAGTAAGCCCGCCGTCAAAATGATGAGCAGCCGGCGCACGGCGAACCGTATGCGCGTACGTGCGCCGATTCCCCTGATCAATCGGTCCCCGCGTGAATCGCCCGGCTGCATTCGACTGTCCTTTTTCGAGTCGATGCGATATCCCGCAACAAGACCATAAAACCTACGGTCGCGCAATTGGAAGAAGCCGTACGAGGGGCGCGCGCGCCTGTCGTCACCGCCGTATCAGGGTGACGTTACGCCGGCCCGTTTCCTCTGACGGAACGCCCGTCAGCGCCACGCCTGAGTGAACTCCGCGATCACGCGCGACAGGTGTGCACGCATCGCTTCGCGTGCAGCCGTTGCGTCGCGCGCCATGATCGCCGCGAAGATCCGCTGGTGATCTTCCTGCGACGCCTCGCGCAGCGCGGTCGAGTGAAAATGCTCCTCGATCTTGTCCCACAGCGGATCGCTGCGCGCGCAGTCCCACATCGCGGTGACCATGTGCAGCAGCACCGTGTTGCCGGTCGATTCGGCGATACGCAGGTGGAACTGGCGATCGGCCGCGTCGTACGCAACCTTGTCGTCCATCTGCTCGCGCATCGTCGTCAGCGAGAAAAACAGCCGGTCGAGATCCGCATCCTTGCGTTCGGTCGCCGCAAGCGCCGCGACTTCCGCCTCGATCAGCCCGCGTGCGCGCAGCGTCTCGATCGGCCCCGGGCCGCGCGGCACCTCGAACGTCACCGGCCGCGCGGCGTCGGCCGCCGATACGTAGATGCCCGAACCAATCCGCACTTCGACGATCCCCTGCACCTCGAGCGCGATGATCGCCTCGCGCACCTGCGTGCGGCTCACGCCGAACTGGTCGGCCAGGCTGCGCTCGGACGGCAAGCGCGCGCCCGCCTCGAACGCGCCGGCGGCCACCATCGCGTGAATCTGCCGCGCAAGGCCGATGTAGGAGCGATCCGCGGCGTCGGTATCGCGGCTGGCTGGCAGGCTGGAAAGATCAGTCATCGAAAAGCTCGCAACAGGCTGGCCGGCGCCGTCGCGGCACCGGATCGCCAAAATGGTACACCAATTTCGGTCATCATCCGGTTCGGCGTGTTGACCGGTGCGTCCAGGACTTTCCTGTAGCGCCATGCCAGCCGGTTTTGAGCCCGACAACTGGTAAACCACTATCCCGCGCAACTGGCATACCAATCATAATCCGCACACCGCGGACGGGGCCGGCACGCTGCCGCCCGTCCACTCGATGCATCAACCGCCAGCCAGGAGCCGCTCCAGTGAAGATGTCTTTCCGTTGGTACGGCGAGTCCGATCCGGTCTCGCTGCAATACATCCGCCAGATCCCGGGCGTCACGCATATCGTGTCCGCGATCTACGACGAACCGGTGGGCGACGTCTGGCCCGCGCACAAGATCGATGCGCTGAAGGCGACGATCGAGCGCGCCGGCCTGCAGTTCGAAGTCGTCGAATCGGTGCCCGTCCACGAGGACATCAAGCTCGGCAAGCCGGGCCGCGACCGCCTGATCGACCACTACCGTCAGACGATTCGCCATCTCGGCGCGGCCGGCGTGCGCGTGATCTGCTACAACTTCATGCCCGTGTTCGACTGGACGCGCACCGAGCTGTCGAAGACGCTCGACGACGGCTCGACCTGCCTCGCGTTCAGCACCGACGCGGTCGACCGGATCGATCCCGACGACGGCATCGCGCTGCCGGGCTGGGATTCGAGCTACCAGCCCGAACAGTTGAAGGCGCTCCTCGCGGAATATCGCGATGTCGACGAAGCAGCGCTGTGGGCGAACCTCGAATACTTCCTGAAGGCGATCATCCCCGTCGCCGAGGAAGCCGGCGTGAAGATGGCGATCCACCCCGACGATCCGCCGCGCCCGATCTTCGGGCTGCCGCGCATCGTGAAGAACCGCGACGATCTCGCGCGAATCGTGCGCATCGTCGACACGCCCGCGAACGGGCTGACGCTGTGCTCGGGCTCGCTCGGCGCGGGCCCGCAGAACGATGTCGAGGCGCTCGTGCGCGAATTCGGCGCGATGGGCCGCATCCACTTCGCGCACATCCGCAACGTGAAGGTCGACGCGAACGGCGATTTCGAGGAAACCGCCCACCTGTCGAGCTGCGGCTCGCTCGACATCGCCGCGATCGTGAAGGCGTACCACGACACCGGCTTCACCGGCTACGTGCGCCCCGACCACGGCCGCATGATCTGGGGCGAGACGGGCAAGCCCGGCTACGGCCTCTACGACCGCGCGCTCGGCGCGGTCTACCTGAACGGCCTGTGGGAAGCGCTCGCGAAGTTCGACCGCGCGCCGTCGCTCGCCACGCAATAACCCGCCCATCGAGGCCGCCGGCGCTGCGGATCGCCGGCGGCCCGTCACGACATTCCGCGCGGAGACACCGCATGCCACGCATCCGATGGGCCATGATCCTCATGTGCTTCCTGGCCAACGTCATCAACTTCATCGACCGCGCGAACCTCGCGATCGCGGCGCCCAGCATCCGCGCCGACCTCGGCCTCGACGCGGTCGGGATGGGACTCGTGCTGAGCGCGTTCTTCTGGACCTACGCGTTCCTGCAACTGCCGGCCGGCTGGTTCATCGACAAGGTCGGCGTGCGCGTGAGCCTCGCGCTCGCGGTCGGCTGGTGGTCGGTGTTCACCGTCGCGACGGGCGCCGCGCGCGGCCTCACGCAGCTCGTCGGCGTGCGGCTGATGCTCGGCGTCGGCGAAGCGGCCGCGATCCCGTCGTTCGCGAAGGTCGCGTTCAACTGGTTCCCGCGCAGCGAACGCGGGCTCGCGAGCAGCATCTTCGACAGCGGCTCGCGCGTCGGCTCCGCGCTGTCGCTGCCGCTCGTCGCGTGGCTGATCTCGATCGTCGGCTGGCGCGGATCGTTCGTGATCACCGGCGGCATCGGCCTCGTGTGGGCGCTGGCGTGGTGGTTCATCTATCGCGACCCGGAACGCTATCGCGCGATCGCGCCCGATGCCGTCGATGCACTGCTCGCGCAGCGCGGCGCACCGACCGTTGCGGCCGCAACTGATGGCCCGAAGGTGTCGTGGCTCGACCTGTTCCGCTATCGCACCGTGTGGGGCATGATGATCGGCCTGTTCTGCCTGAACTTCGCGATCTACTTCTTCATCACGTGGTTCCCGAGCTACCTGCTGCAGTCGCGCGGCTTCTCGCTCGCGTCGCTCGGCACGTGGGGCATGCTGCCCGCGCTGCTCGCGATTCCGGGCGGCTGGCTCGGCGGCTACGTGTCGGACAGCCTGTTCCGCCGCGGCTGGAGCGCGACCGCCGCGCGCAAGACCTGTCTCGTGCTCGGCATGCTGCTGTCTTCGTCGATTGCACTGTCGGCGTTCGTCGAAAGCGTGTGGACCTGCCTCGGCCTGTTCGCGCTGGCCTATGCAAGCCTGTCGTTCGCGGGCGCCAACGTGTGGACGCTCGTCGGCGAAATCGCACCGACACCGGCGCATGTCGCATCGCTCGGCGGCATCCAGAACTTCGCGGGCAACCTCGCGGGGATCTTCATCACGACGTTCACGGGCGTGATGCTGTCGATCACGAAGGGCTCGTTCGTCGTGCCGCTCGCGGTAGCCGGTGCGTTGTGCGTGGTCGGCGCGCTGTCGTACCTGTTCATCGTCGGCAAGGTCGAGCCGTTGCCGCCGCTGCGTGGCGCCGCGAACCGGCAGAACGTCGAGCCGAACGCAGCCTGACGCAGCGGGAAAGCGCAGCCGACGCGCCTGCGCTTTCCTTTTCGGGCCGCGCATCGGACAATGGGCCGCGCCCGCCGGCGCGGCGCCACTCCGGCCCGCGCGTGGCGACGGCGCGCTCTGCCCTCGCCGATGAAACGCTACGAAACCCTCGCCCACACGATCGCCGACGACATCCGCAACGGCAACCTTGCCGTCGGCACGCGCCTGCCGTCGTTGCGGCAGATCATCGCGCAGCACGGTGTGAGCCAGTCGACGGTGTTTCGCGCGTACTACCTGCTCGAACAGTGGGGGCTGATCCGCGCACGCGAACGCTCGGGCTACTACGTCGCGCCGGGCGCCACGCCGACAGCGACCCCGGCTGCCAAGCGCCGCACCAGCCGTGCCGGCGCCACACGCAAGGTCGACATCAGCAGCCTCGTGTTCTCCGTCCTCGACGCGGCCACGCAGCCCGGCATCGTGCCGCTCGGCTCCGCCTTCCCGTCGCCGCAACTGTTTCCGCTGCCGCGTCTCGCGAAATCGCTCGCGCAGGCCACGCGGCTCGTCAGCCCGTGGAGCACGGTCGTCGACCTGCCGCCCGGCAACGAGGCGCTGCGCCAGCAGATCGCGCGGCGCTATCTCGCGACCGGTATCTCGCAGCCGATCGACGAGATCGTCGTCACGAACGGCGCGCTCGAAGCGCTGAACCTGTGCCTGATGGCCGTCACGCGGCCCGGCGACGTCGTGGCCGTCGAAGCGCCCGGTTTCTATGCGGCGCTGCAGGCGATCGAGCGGCTCGACCTGCGCGCGGTCGAGATTCCCGTCGATCCGCGCACGGGCCTCGATCTCGATGCGCTCGCGAACGCGCTCGATCGGCACGACATCCGCGCGTGCTGGTTCATGACCAATTTCCAGAATCCGACCGGCGTCACGCTGTCCGCGGAGAAAAAGCGCGCGCTCGTCGAGTTGCTCGCCGCGCGCGACGTGCCGCTGATCGAGGACGACGTGTACGGCGAGCTGCACTTCGGCCCCGACTATCCGCTGCCCGCGCGCGCGTTCGATCGACACGGCCTCGTGATGCACTGCAGTTCGTTCTCGAAGACGCTCGCGCCCGGCTACCGGATCGGCTGGGCCGCCGCCGGCCGGTTCGCGGAGAAGGTGCAGCGGCTCAAGCTGATGACGACGCTGTCGGCCAGCATTCCCGCGCAGGTCGGTATCGCGAACTATCTCGAGCACGGCGGCTACGACCGGCATTTGCGCAAGCTGCGCGGCGCGCTGCACACGCAGCTCGACCGGATGGACGACGCGCTGCGGCGCTGGCTGCCAGCCGGCGTCGAATGGGTGCGGCCCGAAGGCGGTTACTTTTTGTGGCTCGCGTTTCCCGACGCAATCGACGCGATGGAACTGCATCGCCAGGCGATCGCACGCGGAATCAGCTTCGCGCCGGGGCCACTGTTTTCAGCCGCGCATGGCTTCGAGCGTTGCGTGCGCGTGAACTTCGGCCACCCGTGGAGCCGCGACATCGAGCGCGCGATCCGTGTGCTCGGCGAACTGGTCGCGCAGCCGTCGGTCCGCAAGGGCGGGTGAATCTCACCCGGTGCGCACGGCCCGCATCACGGCCATGCACGCAATCCGCACGCGGGTTACAGTGCTGATCCCGCCGCCCTTCATGATTGCCCATGAGTCAACTGCCCTACCTCGATCACGACGCGCTGTTGAAACTGACCGCTGAAGCCGCGCACATCACGCAGTCGTGCACCTGCACGAAAACGCCGCTCGCCGGATGGACGACCCTGCCGCTGTCGCTGCAGGACGCGCAACTGACCGAAGTCGCCACGCTCGCGCCGCCCGGCGAGACGGAGCCGACCTACGCCGAACACCACCCGGCCGGCACGCGCTACGCGTCGGACGACGCGCCGATCGCACTGCGCCATTTTCCGTACAACCGCTGCACCGTCAACCGCTGCCGCTCGTGCGGCCGCCTGTTCCTGCGCTACCAGGAAGGCGGCGGCTACTTCATCGACCAGCGCATCCGTGCGCTCGATCCGGCGCTCGTCGTCGACGTCGACGCCGACGCATAACCAGCCGCCACGGGCATGCACGCGCGCATGCCCGGCCCGCGCCGGCGTCACGCCGGCCATCTGCTGCGCCCTTTTCGTCCCCATCTGCTGCTTGTCCCGCCGCACCGCGTTCCCTACGCTGTCTCCGGTTGCCTGACACCCGTCGCAACGTCTGTCCCGAGCCGCGCGCTCCGCGCCACGGCTCCTCTCGCGTATCACGTCATGTATCGATATACCGTTTTCGACCGGGCGCTCGTGCACAGCCGCGCCGCCCAGTTTCGCGACCAGCTCGAACGCTGGCAGCACGGCACACTGAGCGAAGACGCGTTCCGGCCGCTGCGCCTGCAGAACGGCTGGTACGTGCAGCGCCACGCGCCGATGCTGCGCGTGGCCGTCCCGTACGGCGAACTGTCGAGCGCGCAGCTGCGCGTGCTCGCGCGGATCGCGCGCGTCTACGACGTGCCGGACGACGCCACCTACCGCACCGCATCCGACGCGCAGGCCTTGCTCGGCACGCTGCGCCTGCCGACCCGCAGCGCGCACTTCACGACGCGCACCAACGTGCAGTTCAACTGGATTCCGCTCGACAAGGCCGCCGACGTGATGGACCTGCTCGCGACCGTCGACATGCACGGCATCCAGACGAGCGGCAACTGCATCCGCAATATCTCGTGCGACGAGCGCGCCGGCGTCGCGCCGGACGAGATCGCCGATCCGCGCCCGTTCGCCGAGGTGATGCGCCAGTGGACGACGCTGCACCCCGAATTCGCGTTCCTGCCGCGCAAGTTCAAGATCGCGATCACCGGCGCGACCGAAGACCGCGCGGCCACCGACTGGCATGACGTCGGGCTGAAGCTCGTGCGCGACGACACGGGCGCGCTCGGCTTTCGCGTGAGCGTCGGCGGCGGGATGGGCCGCACGCCGATGATCGCGACGCTGCTGCGCGCGTTCCTGCCGTGGCAGCACGTGATGAACTACATCGAGGCGATCGTCCGCGTGTACAACCGCTACGGACGCCGCGACAACAAGTACAAGGCGCGCATCAAGATCCTCGTGAAGACCGAGGGACAGCGCTACATCGACGACGTCGAGGAGGAGTTCCGCCAGATCGTCGATCACGACGGCGGGCTGCACACGATTCCGCAGGTCGAGTTCGACCGCGTCGCCGCGTCGTTCGTCCCGCCGCGGCTCAAGCCGCGCACGGTCAGCCTGCGCGACGCGAACCAGCGCCTCTCCGCCCAGGCCGCACGCCATCCGGCCTTCGCGCGCTGGCTCGCACGCAACGTGGCCGACCACCGCGATCCGGCGCTGCGCATCGTCACGCTGTCGTTCAAGCGCCGCCTGCAGGCGCCGGGCGACGCGTCGCCGGACCAGCTCGACGCGCTCGCCGGTCTCGCCGACCAGTTCTCGGCCGGCGAGGCGCGCGTCACGCACACGCAGAACGTCGTGCTGCCGTGGGTGCATGTCGACGACCTGTTCCTGCTGTGGGAAAACGCGCGCGCGATCGGGCTCGCCAGCGCGAACGTCGGACTCCTGACGGACATGATCGCGTGTCCGGGCGGGGACTTCTGCGCGCTCGCGAATGCACGCTCGATCCCGATCGCCGACGCGATCGCCGAGCGCTTCCAGGATCTCGACATGCTGCACGACGTCGGCGACATCGACCTGCACATCAGCGGCTGCATCAACTCGTGCGGCCATCATCACAGCGGCCACCTCGGCATCCTCGGCGTCGACAAGGACGGCGCCGAGTGGTATCAGGTCACGCTCGGCGGCTCGGACGGCTCGACCGCGAGCGGCCCCGCGCGACCGGGCAAGGTGATCGGCCCGTCGTTTTCGGCGGACGAGATCGTCGATGTCGTCGATGCGATCGTCAACGCGTATCTCGACGCGCGGATCGATGACGACGGCCGCAGCGAACGATTCATCGACACGGTCCGCCGCATCGGCACGGAACCCTTCAAGGCCGCCGCGAACGACGCGCGCCATCAGGTGGAGCACGCATGACGCAAGCAGGGAATCCGACCGCACGCATCCGGCTGCTGACGCCGGCCGAACACACCGGCGACACGCAGCAGCACGACGCAGCGACGCTGACGATCGGCAACGACGAGGAACTGCCGCCGCTCGCCGGGCAAATCGCGCAGGCTGCGCGTATCGACCTGGCGTTCCCGTCGTTCACCGACGGCCGCGCGTACAGCCAGGCGTACCTGCTGCGCAAACGCTATGGCTTCACCGGCGACCTGCGCGCGACCGGCGACGTGCTGGTCGACCAGTTGCTGCTGATGGAACGCACGGGGTTTTCGAGCGCGGTGCTCGGCGACGGCACCGACATCACGGCCGCGCGGCGCCAGCTCGACCGGTTCCCCGGCTTCTACCAGCACGATGCGCGAACGGCGATGCCGCAGCCGAACACGGCCACGCCCGCCGGAAAATGAAACGGGCGGCCCGCAGGCCGCCCGTACGATGAACCGGACGCTACCGGCCGGCGCCCGCCGCGAAGCGGGCGCCGGCGTTCAGCGCGCCGCGACCGGCTTGCCGAACGCGCCGAGAATCTTCTTCTCGAGCGCGAGGTAGTCGCGGCCGAAGTGGTGATCACCCTGCGTCTTGATCACGTCGGCGCCCGTGTTCACGAGTGCCGGACACATCGTGTCCTTCTCTTCCGCACCATAGAAGCACTGCACGAGCTGCGGCGGCACCTTCGCGATTTCCGGCGCAACCTTCAGCGCCTTGTCACTTGCGGGCATGCCGAGCCACCCCGTCACGCGGATCTGGAAATCGGCGGCCGGCGCGAAGCCGAGCAGCGACATCACGGCGACCTTGTCGCGCAGATCGGCCGGCAGCCGGTTGTACGCGAACGGCATCACGTCGGCGCCGAACGAGTAGCCGACCAGTGCAACGCGATTCGCATGCCAGCGCGCCATGTAGGTGCGCATCACGCGCGCGAGATCGCGGCTCACCTGCGCCGGCGGCTTCTCGCTCCAGAAGTAGCGCAGGCTGTCGATGCCGACCACCGACACGCCGTCGCGCTGCAGCGCCTCGGCGATCGTCTTGTCGAGATCGCGCCAGCCGCCGTCACCCGAGATCACGATCGCGAGCTGGCCGTTGCCACCCTTGGCCGGCAGCTCGACGAGCGGCAGATCCGACACGTCGAGTTCGTCGCCGCTGGTGGTGTCCCGCAGATGCGAGGTGACGAGCGACACGAGCTTCGCGGAATCGCCCGCGGCCGCCGTTTCGACGAAGCCCGGCATCGCGCGGCGCACGATCGTCGGATCGGGCGGGCACGGCTTGAAGCGCGGATCGAGCTTCGCAGCCGGATCGACCGATACGACACCGGCGATCGTGTTCTCCGGCGCCATCGACAGGATCTGCTTCGCGATCGCGCCGCCCTGGCCCACGCCCGCGACGATCGGCGTGAAATAGCGTGACGACTGCGCGAGGCGTTCGAGCTGGTGGCTGACCGCTTCGGCGTCGCCGTCGAGGTGGTGGCAGGTCTCCTGCTTCGCGGCGAGATTCATCGCATAGCGCTCCGAATCGACGCCGACCGTCATCGCCCCGGCCTTCGCGAGTGCATCGGCGGCCTGCTGATCGGCCGCATTCCAGCCGGCCTCATGCGAGAACAGCACGACGAAGCCGCGCAACGGCCCGCTGGGTTTGGTCACGGTCACGGGCCCATAGCGGCCGCCCGATACGGTTTCGGCCTTCACTGCGGCTGGCTGCGTAGCGCACGCGGCGCCGGCCAGCATCATTCCCGCGCAGGCGGCTGCCGCCCGCGCGATTCCCTTCTTCAAACTCATGAACGCCGACCTCCAGCCAGCAATGACAGATCCGCAAGCGTGACGAACACGCCGACCGTACCCGAGGCCGCGAGGTAACGCGGCTCCCAGTGTGGTTCGAACTTGCTCTTGAATGCGCGCAAGCCGCGGAAGTTGTAGAAGCGGCCGCCGAAGCGCCAGACCATCAGGCCGATCCGGTGCAACGGCGACGGCATCTTCGCCGCCCCCATCCCCGAGAACGGCGCGATGCCCAGGCTCAGCTTGCGGAAGCCCGCTTCCTTCAGATGCAGCGCGAGCTGCGTAAACAGATACTCCATCGCGTACGGCGAAGCGTCCGGCAGATGGCGCATCACGCCGACCGTCGCCTCGGTGTTGAGGTCGGTCGTCATGAACGTGACGAACGCGATCGGCTTGTCGGCCTGCCGCACGAGCATCACCGACTGCGTCGCCAGATAGCCGTCGTGGAACGCGGCGACCGAGAAGCTCTTCTCGCGCGCGTCGCGGCTGTCGAGCCAGCCGTCGGAGATATCGCGCAACGCCGGCAGCGCGGCCGGCACGTCGCTCGGCGCGATCACTTCGACCGTCAGCGCGTCCTTGTCGCCGCGGCGCAGCGCGTAGCGCAGGTGCGAGCGGTTCGAGCCTTTCAGGTCGAACCGGTCGAGCGCGATATGCGCTTCCTCGCCGAGCTTCATCAGCGTGAGCCCCGCGTCGAGATACAGCGGCAGCGCGTTCGCACGCACCTGGTAGAACGCCGCCCGGCCGCTATGCGCGTGGGCGAGCGCGATGAACTTGCTGATCAGCGCCGGCCATTCCTCGCGCGGCCCGACCGGGTCGTGCAGCGCGGCCCACGTGCGGCCGTTCTTCGCATACATCAGGAAGGCCTGACGGGACTCCGAGAACAGGAACGACTTGTCGCCCATCAGCGCAAGGCCCGCATCGCTGCATTCCTGCGCGCGGATGATCCGTTCGGCATCCGACAGGTCCTGCTCCGCCGGCTTCACGAAACGGCCCGGCGCCGGGCGCAGCAGTTGCCACAGCGCGAACAGCGCGACGAACACGCCGGACGCGAGCGTCGCGCGCAGCGCCCGCGGCGCACGCGCGTCGAACGAGAAATGCGACCACAGCTCGCGCGTGTACGGCACGTCGCGGAATGCGAAGAACAGCACCCACACGGCCAGCATCAGCACCATCGCCACCGACACGAACCAGCTCACCGTGAAGCGCTCGGCCAGCAGCGACGAATGGCGGTTGAAGCGGCGACGGCTGACGAGCAGCAGCACCAGCAGCGTGCCGAGCACGCCGGCCTCGACGAACGCGAGGCCCTTCGCCAGCGACAGCGCGAGGCTGGCGAGCGTCAGCGCGAAGGTCATCCACCATGCGCCGTCGAGACGGCGCAGCAGCCCGCGCGCGACGAACAGCAGCGCCACGCCGAGCACACTGCAGATCACCTGCGAGCCTTCGAGCACCCACAGCGGCACGAGGTGGCGCAGGATCGCGATCCGGTGCCAGAACGCGGGCGTCGCGCTCGAGATCACCAGCATCCCGCCGACCGCGAACGTCACGAGGCTCAGGAACACCGGCGCGAGCTGCGACACGCGCACGGCCTGCCGCGTCACGAGCCGGCGCCGCAGCGCGCGGCCTTCGAAACCGGCCAGCAGGCCGGCCGACAGCACGAGCGGCACGCCGAAATAGATCGCGCGATACGCGATCAGCGCGGCGACCATCGCGTGCGGCGGCACTTCACGACCGAGCGTGAACACCATCGCGGCTTCGAACACGCCGATCCCGCCCGGCGTATGGCCGATCATCCCGAGCAGCAACGCCGCGGCGTAAACAGTAATGAAGGTCGGGAAGCCGACCGGCGCGGCCGGCAGCAGCACCCACAGCGTCAGGCCCGCCGCGACGACGTCGAATACCGCATAGACGACCTGCGCGACGAGATCGCGCCGCGCCGGCACGTCGAACGACAGCCACTTGAAGCGCGTGACGACCGGGCGCGCGGTGTTGCCGCACATCACGACCATCGCGGCCAGCAGCACGAGCAGCGCCGCGCCGGTCCACGTCAGCACGCCAGGCGCGACGTGCAGCATCGCGGCGAGCGCCTCCGGCACGCAGACCATGCCGACCGCCGTCATCAACACCATCGCGAGCGCCAGCGTGCCGCTCGTGAACACTGTCATCCGGCCGATCTGCGCGGGCGTGACGCCCGACACGCCGTACACGCGTGCGCGCACCGCGCCGCCCGTCAGCGCGCCGAAGCCGGTCGCGTTACCGAGCGCGGACCCGGCGATCGCGCCGATCCACAATGCGACGCGCGGCACCTTCGCGGCGACGTAACGGAGGCCCACCGCGTCGCGGGCGACGAGCGCGAGATAGCTGAGGGCCGTCGCGGCCAGCGACGCGCCCCACTCGCCGGCGGACATGTGACGCAGCTGGCGGATCACCGACCGGTAGTCGACAGATTCCGACAGGTGCTGGAAAACCACGATCAGCAGCAGGCCGATGCCGAGCGCGAGCAGCGGCGACAGCACACGCTCGTTGCGGATCAGCGCCCGGACACGGGCGATCACCGCCTCGGCGCGGCCGGGCGAACCAGAGTGGCGGGAAGACATAGAGTGTTCAGTGGTGGTGCATAGCGTGTCGCGGCGCAAGACGGCCAGGCGGCGACGTATCTGGTTGTTCTGCGTGGGCGGTCGGCCGAAGGAAATGGCAGGCGGCGCCTGGATCAGAACTTACGAGTATACGGAATTTATATTACAGAATCTTTCAGGTTCGGATTGTGCGGATTTGTCGTGCCTTGCACATCAAAATCGCATCAAAAATAGTGCGTCCGACAAACGCAAGGTGCGCATCATACCGGGAACCGTCACGGTTTTTTCATCAGATGAATGGCCGGTCGCGGAATTGGGAGAAATTCTCCCGGTCGGGCCGCGTGAACGAGGACGGATTCACGGGCCGGTGCAGCACTTCGGAAATGGGGACGGGTGGATCCGGGTGACGGGGTCTCACCGTCTCCCGACCCGGGAACACACGGGCCCCATCACTCCGCCCGCTCATGCTCCCCCAACCCGATCGCCTTGTAGTCGTAAGTCGGATAAAACTCCGTCCGGTACGCACCCCACGCCGTATCCTCCAGCACGCGATTGACCTCGCGCAGCCGCGACGCCGGCAGCCGCAGCACGACAATCTGCCCGATCCCCATCGTCACGGTCCAGCTCACCACCTCCACGCCCGGCGGCGGAAATGCCTTGTAGAACCCCTGCTTCGCGAGTTGCGCATTCAGCTCGGCAAGCGGGCGCGACTGGTCGTGTTTCAGGAATACGGTGAGCAGTACCGCGTTGTCGGGCGTGGCGGCTGCCGTTCCGGCCGGCACGGTCGACGTCTGGCCGATGGCCGGTACGCTAACGATCGCGGCGCCGGCCAACGCTGCAGCGATTGCAAGGGTTCGAATCGGGAAATACGAAATTGCCGTCATGACGCGACTCCATGGCTTCGTGGCTGGAGCCGCCATCATGCGCCGACGGCCTCATCGCCGCAGTCGGCCGGCCGATGCGGCTATGCGTCGTCCGCGCCGCTGCGTTCGCGCAGCACGTCGATGAACGCACGCAGCTTGGCCGGCACGTGCTTGCGATTGACGTAGTACAGCCACATCGGCGGCAACGTGCGGCACGCGCCGGGCAACACCTCGACGAGCGCGCCGTCGCGCAAATCCTGCTCGATCCGCTCGCGCATGAACGCGAACGCAATGCCGACGCCCGCGCGCGCCGCGTCGATCACCGCGTCGGCGTCGTTCGTCACGAACACGCCGTCCGGATCGAGATCGACGTCGCGCTGCCCGTCACGCAACGGCCATTTGTGCAGACGCCCGCTCTCCGAGAACCGGAAACGGATGCACGCATGCCGCTCGAGCTCCGCAATCGACGCCGGCACGCCGTGCCGTGCCAGATAGCCTGGCGACGCCACCAGCGCACACGTCAACGCCGGTGCGATCCGCACGCCGATCATGCCGGGTTGCAGCCGGTCGGCCAGGCGAATCCCCGCATCGAACCCGTCCTTCGCGATATCGACCAGCTCGTTCTCGTAGCGGATCTCGAGCCGGACTTTCGGGTAGCGCTCGCGGAACGTGGCGAGCACCGGCGCGATCACGAGCGTCCGCGCCAGCGGCAGCGCGGTCACGCGCAACAACCCGTTCGGCTCGCTGCGCGCATCCTTCAGTTCCTCACGTGCCTGCATGACCTGCCGGTACGCAGGCTCGGTCTGCCGCCAGTAACGCTGGCCGGCTTCCGTCAGGCTCACGCCGCGCGTGCTGCGATTGAACAGCTTCACGTTCAGCTCGCCCTCGAGCTGCCCGATCGCGAGGCTGACGGCCGCCGGCGTCAGGCCCAGTGCGGCGGCGGCGCGCGTGAAGTTGCCGGCCGTCGCGACGGTCATGAACACGTGCAGCCCGGCCATCGGATCGCGTCTGCTCATCATTAAAAAAACTTGAAACTCCTTCGAGCGGAATGCGGATTCTCCCATATACCGCAACGGCCTACACTGGCCCTGTCGTCCCACCGGAGCCCCGCATGAACCTGCTCACCGTCGCACTGCCGCTCGCGGCCGCCCGCCGCACGATCGACGCGGCACTCGCGCATGCCGCCTCGCTGCAGGTCGCCGGCATCGCCGTCGCGATCGTCGATGCCGGCGCGAACCTGCTCGCGTTCGCGCGTACCGACGACTGCTTTCTCGGCGCGATCGATCTCGCGCAACGCAAGGCGCTGACGGCGGTCCGCTTCCGCGCCTCGACCGGCGCACTCGGTGCGCTGTCGGGCGACGGCCCGCTGCGCGGCATCGAACACAGCCACGGCGGGCTCGTCACGTTCGGCGGCGGCGAACCGCTCGTCGACGGCGACGGGCGCTGCGTCGGCGCGATCGGCATCTCGGGCGGCAGCGTCGATGAAGACACCGCGATCGCGCAGCACTGCCGCGACCGCTTTCCGGCAACGTTCCACTCCACAAGGTAAGCACATGGCTCAGAAACGCATCCTCATCACCGGCGCAGGCACCGGCTTCGGCCGCGAAGTCGCATTGCGCCTCGCCGAACGCGGTCACGACGTGACGGCCGGCGTACGCGTCACCGCCGAAATCGACGCACTGACGGCCGCCGCCACGCAGCGCGGCACCGCGCTGCGCGCGATCAAACTCGACGTGACGTCGCCTCACGATCGCGCCCGCGCGGCCGAGCTCGACATCGACGTGCTCGTGAACAACGCAGGCGTCGGCGAAGCCGGCGCGCTGGTGGACCTGCCGGTCGAGATCGTCCGCGAGCTGTTCGACGTCAACGTGTTCGGGCCGCTCGAACTCACGCAGCAGATCGCGCGCGGCATGCTCGCGCGCCGGCACGGCAAGATCGTGTTCGTGTCGTCGATCGCGGGCCTGATCACGGGGCCGTTCACGGGCGCCTATTGCGCGTCGAAGCACGCGGTCGAATCGGTGGCCGAGGCGATGCAGGCGGAACTGGCGCCGCACGGGATCAAGGTCGCGGTCGTGAACCCCGGCCCGTACAGCACGGGCTTCAACGACCGGATGATGGAAACGACGCGACGCTGGCGCGATCCGGCCGTGCATACCGTGACGCCCGAGCGGCTGACGTTCCCGCTCGAGCAGCACGACCCGGAGGAAATGATCGCGAAGATGGTCGACGTGATCGACCGCGACGGCGGCGCGTTCCGCAACCTGCTGCCTGAATCGTCGGAAGCGTTCGTGCGCGCCGAACAGGCACGCGCGTGGGAACGGCAGCAGTAACCTGCCGGTGGAGAGGCGGAGCGGCGAACGGCACGCCGCCGCTCCGCGCGTTCAGTACACGTCCCGCATGTAGCGGCGCGCCTTCGAAAGCCGTGCGACGTAGTCGTTCGCGGCTTCGTCCGACATCCCGCCGTGCTCGGCGACCACCGCCTTCAGCGCCGTGTCGACGTCCTTCGCCATCCGGGCGGCATCGCCGCACACGTAGAAGTGCGCGCCTTCTTCCAGCCACGCGAACAGCTCGGCGCCCTGCTCGCGCATCCGGTCCTGCACGTAGATCTTGTCGGCCTGGTCGCGCGAGAACGCGAGATCGAGCCGCGTCAGGAAGCCGCTGTCGTGCATCGCGCCGAGTTCGTCGCCGTAGTAGAAGTCGGTCTGCGCGTGCTGCTCGCCGAAGAACAGCCAGTTGCGCCCGCGCGCGCCGCGCGCCTGCCGCTCGTGCAGGAAGCCGCGGAACGGCGCGACGCCGGTACCGGGGCCGACCATCACGATCGGCACGTCGCCGTTCACCGGCGGCCGGAAATGCGCGGACTTCTGCACGAACACCGGCACGCGGCCGTCGTCCGCGCGATCGGCGAGGAACGTCGACGCAACACCTTTGCGCGCGCGCCGGCCGTTGTGATAACGCACGGCCGACACGGTCAGGTGGACCTCGCCCTGGTGCGCGCTCGGGCTCGACGCGATCGAATAGAGGCGCGGCTGCATGCGCTTGAGCATCCCGACCAGCTCGGTGCCCGACAGCTCGACCGGAAACTCGTGCAGCACGTCCGCGAGCTGCTGCCCCCACAGCCATTGCTTCAGGTCACCCTTGCGGTCGTCGCCGAGCAGCGACTTCAGCGCGCCGTTCGCACTGCGCGACGCGATGAAGGCGAGCGTGTCCGGGTGCGGGCGCGTGATGTCGAAGTGACGGGCGAGCGCATCGCCGAGGCGCACGTCGCCGACGCCCGCCACCGCGACGGGCGCATCGGCCTTCAGCGCGGTGACGGACAGCAGTTCGTCGACCAGCTCCGGGCAATTGGTCGGCCACACGCCGAGCGCGTCGCCGGTTTCGTATTCGAGGTTCGCGCCTTCGGTCGACAGCGACACGTAGCGCGTGTCCTTGGCCGCGCCCGGACGGTTGAGCCGCAGGTTCGCGACGAGCTTCGACGGCGCCGGATGCGCCTTCGTCGGCAGCAGCCCCGACGGGCTCATCCCGCCGGTCGGCACCGCGTGCAGCGCGGCATCGGCCTCCTTGATCCGCGCAACGACGCGTTCGAGCCACTGGTCGGCATCGCGCTGGAATTCGACGTCGCAATCGACGCGTGAGCAGAGACGCGCCGCGCCGAGCTCCGCGAGGCGCGCGTCGAGCCGGCGGCCATGGCCGCAGAACTGGTCGTAGTTGCGATCACCGAACGCGAGCACCGCGAAGTGCACGCCGTCGAGACGCGCGGCGCTGCCGGCCTGCAGCGCTTCCCAGAATTCGCTGCCGTTGTCGGGCGCGTCGCCGTCGCCGAACGTGCTCGTCATCAACAGCACGTATTGCGCACCGGCGAGCGACGCCACCGGATAGTCGGACATGCACGCGGTGCGGATCTCGAAGCCCGCGTTCATCAGCTGCGTCGCGTAATCCTCGGTCAACGATTCGATGTTGCCGGTCTGCGACGCCCACAGCAGTACGACCTTCGGCCGCGTGCGCACGATCCGCACGCCGCCGGACACGCCGGCATCGGCCGGCAGCGCAGGCGCCGCGGCACCCGGCACA